>JBMOIK010000014.1:0-26528 GCA_049317365.1 Rectinemataceae bacterium
CGGCCGCTGGCCTCCTCGGCCGCTGGCCTCCTCGGCCGCTGGCCTCCTCGGCCGCCGGCTAGGTAATCGGCGTCGATTTCGCGCCGAGATAGGCGGCCTTGATGGCCGGGTCCTCCGCGATCTCGCGGGCCACTCCGGTCTTCACGATGTGCCCCAGTTCGAGGACATAGGCCCTGTCGGCGATCCGGAGTGCCTTGTAGGCGTTCTGCTCGACCAGGAGGATCGTCTTCCCGAGGCCCCGGAACTCCACGATTATGTCAAAGACAGTCTTTACGAGGAGGGGCGCCAGGCCGAGGGAGGGCTCGTCGAGGAGCACCAGGTCCCCGTCCGTCATCAGGGCCCGCCCCATCGCGAGCATCTGCTGCTCGCCCCCCGACAGGGTTCCTGACAATTGCTTCATTCTCTCCCTGAGCCGGGGGAAGAGTTCGTAGACCCGCTCGAGGTCGGAGGCGATCCTCTTCCGGTCGTTGCGCAGGTAGGCTCCGAGCCTGAGGTTGTCCTCGACGCTGAGGTTGGCGAAGATAAGCCTGCCCTCGGGGACGTGGCAGATGCCGGCCTTGACGACCTTCGAGGCCTTCATGCCGATCTTCCCGCCCTTGAAGGTCACCTCGCCAGTGCCGGGCTTGAGGAAACCCGAGATCGCGTTGAGGAGGGTCGACTTCCCGGCGCCATTGGCCCCGATTATGGTCACGATCTCGCCCTCCTCCACTTTCAGCGATACACCCTTCAAGGCGCGGATGCCTCCGTAGGAAACATGGAGGTTCCTGACTTCCAGCATGCTCATTCCGTTTCCTCCGCACCAAGGTAGGCCTCGACCACCTTCGGATCGCTGGCTACCAGCTCGGGCTGGCCATCAGCGAGGGTACAGCCGAAGTTGAGCACGTGGATGTGCTCGCAGATCCCCATGATGAGGTCCATGTGGTGCTCGATGACGAGGACCGAAAGCTTGAATTTCCTCCGGATCTCCGCGATCAGGTTCATGAGCTGGATGGTCTCGTCGGGATTCATGCCCGCGGCAGGCTCGTCGAGGAGCAGCAGCTTCGGGTCGAGGGCAAGGGCGCGTGTTATCTCGAGGCGGCGCTGCAGTCCGTAAGGCAGGTTGTTGGAGATGATCTCAGCCCGTTCGGCCAGACCCATGATTCCGAGGAGCTCCATGGCCTTCTCGCGCAGGGCCTTCTCCTCCCGCGCGAAGACCGGCAGCCTGAAGAAGGCCTCGAACAGGCCATAGCGCGCACTGGTATGGCAGGCGGTCAGTACGTTGTCGAGGACCGAAAGGTTCTTGAAAAGCCTGATGTTCTGGAAGGTGCGCGTCACGCCGGCGTCGGCGATCCTGAAGGGTTCCTGGTTTGCGATGGATCTGCCCTTGAAGAGGATGTCGCCGGAAGAGACCCTGTAGACGCCGGTGATGAGGTTGAAGACCGTCGTCTTGCCGGCTCCATTGGGGCCGATCAGGCCCGATATTCCACCCTCGGTGACCGTAAAGCTCACATCGTTGACCGCTGTGAGGCCGCCGAAGCGCTTGGTGAGGCCCTTGAGCTCGAGGATGGGTTGCGGGCCTCCGGTTCCCGCCTGGCTGTTTTCCGGACTCACGCAGCACCCCCACCCTCTGCCTTGAGCCTGGCGAATTCGGCCCTGGCTTTCCTGGCTGCCATGCTTTTCCTTATGCCCGAGGGCGTAAGTTCCATGCCCCCGAGAAGGCCCTGGGGGCGTCCCACCATGATGACGATGACCGCAAGCCCGTAGAACACCAGGCGCCAGTCGGAGAAGGCGCGGAAGACCTCAGGCAATGCTGTCAGGATAAAGGCCCCGACGACCGATCCCGAGATGGAACCCAGGCCGCCGAATATCACGATTATGGTAATTTCCGTGGACTTGGTCATGTTGAAGGTCTTCGGGGCGATAAAGCCGATGAAGTTCGCCATCAGCGCTCCGGCGATGCCTGCAAGGATCGCGCTGACCACGAGGGCTGTCATCTTGGACCGCAGCACGTCGATTCCGGCCATCTGCGCGGCGAGTTCCTCCTCGCGGACGGCGACCATGTTGCGTCCCTGCCTCGAGTTCACGAGGTTCCACGAGACGACCACCGCGACGAGGGCCGTGACAAAGGGAATCGCCAGGGCAAGATCATCGTACTTGGGAATGCTTGCCATTCCCCGCGCGCCGTTGACATAGGTCCAGTTCGAGAAGACCAGCCGCACCGCCTCGCCGAAGCCCATCGTCGCGATACAGAAATAGTCTCCCTTGAGCTTGAGGGTGAGCCGTCCGAGGAGGAGGCTCACGAGGCCCGCCGCAAGCCCTGCCGCCAGGATGCCGACCACGAAGGGGAGGTGGAAGTTCTTCGTGAGGATGGCTGAAAGGTAAGCCCCGATCGCCATGAAGCCAGCGTGTCCAAAGGAAAACAGCCCCGTGAAACCGGTAAGTATCGAGAGCCCCAGGACGGCGACCAGGTTGATCGCCGACAGCTCGAAGACGCCGAGTACGTATTCCATGGGTTCTCCTTAGGCCTTGTCTTCCGAACTCTTGCCCATGATGCCGGAGGGGCGCACGACGAGCATCGCGATGAGGATGATGAAGGCGATGAGGTCGCGGTACTGGGTGGAAAGGTAGCCGGAAACGAAGGTCTCGATGAGCCCGAGGAGGAGGGCGCCCAGGAGGGCGCCGGGAAGGCTGCCGAGGCCGCCGAAGACCGCCGCGATGAAGGATTTAAGGGTAATTGCGCCGATCTGCGGAAAGACCTGGTACTTCATGCCGTAGAGGACTCCCGCGATGCCGGCAAGGGCCCCTCCTATGGCGAATACCAGTATTATGACAAAACTGGGGTTGATGCCCATGAGGGCACTGGCTTTCATGTTGTAGGCGGTGGCCTGGATGGCCTTGCCGAGCCTGGTATGGTCGATGAACACGATGAGGGCGGCAAGGCAGACGGCCGAGATGGCGAACATCGCAAGGTCGACGCGGCCGATCGCGATGTCGCCGAGGATGATGGGTCCCTGGCCGAAGACCTCGGGATACATCTTCGGGGTCGGACCGATCGTGGCTATCACGAAGTTGTCGATGAAGATGGAAGCGCCCATCGCGGTGATGATGAAGTACAGGAAGGGCGCCTTCCTGTCGCGGAGCGGCTTGTAGGCGAGGCGCTCGAGGACGACTGCGACGAGGGCAGTGCCCGCGGCTGCGACCAGGACGGCGACCGCGAAGGGCAGGCCCAGGAGCCGCATGGCGAAGAAACCGAAATAGGCCCCGAGCATGATGACGGAACCATGGGCGAAGTTCGAGAAGTTCATGATCGAATACACGAGGGAATAGCCCACTGCCATGAGGGCATAGATCGAGCCGATCGAAAGTCCATTGACGAGCTGCTGTACGAACTGGAGCATCCGTGGCTCTCCTTAAAGGATCAATTGCAAAAACGCGTTGCAGAGGCACAGAGCCACGAAGGGGAAATGGAAAGGAAGAGGAGAAAACATGGAGGGTGAGGGAAGGGATGGACGGGGAGCATCAAAGCTGGCGCCTTGGTCATTCCCGGATTCCATCTCCCCCCTTCTTCCTGCTCCTGTGCTCCTCTTCCTCGGAGCTTACTCTTCCGCTGCGAAGGATTCCTGGAACTTCATGTCGGGACCGATTATCTTGGTGAGCCATGCGGTCTTGCCGACGGGGTCGTGGTTTGGACCGATCTTGATGTGGCCGGTGATCGGGTTGGTCATGGTATCGCCGTTGGCGCCGGTGGCGGCCTGGAGATCGCAGGTATCGAGGGCTTTCTTGATGTCCTCGCCCTTGATCGACTTGGCGCGCTTGATGGCGTCGATGACCATGACGAGGGCATCGTGGACCATGTAGGAATTGAGCTCGGCGTTCTTCTGGTACTTGGCCTTGTACGCGTCACGGAAGGGCTTCGCGGCGGCTCCGTCGAAGTCGAGGTGGTTGATGAAGTAGCCACCCTCGAGGGCGTTGCCTGCGAGCTCGATGAGGTTCTCGGAGGGCCAGCCGTCGCCGCCCAGCAGGACCTGGTCGATGCCGAGGTCACGGGCCTGCCTGGCCGAGAGGGCGACATCATTGTAATAGTTGGGCATGAAAATGATGTCGGGCTTGGCGGCCTTGATCTTGGTCAAGGGCGCACGGAAATCCTTTTCGCCGGAGGTGAAGCTCACTTCCTCGACGACCTTTCCGCCCAGCTCCTCGAAGGCTTCCTTGAAATACTGGGACAGTCCCGCCGAATAGGGATCGTCGATCGTCATGAGGATGGCCGCGGATTTCTTGCCGAGCTTCTGGAATGCGTAGAAGGCGGCGACCTTGCCCTGGTAGGGGTCGGTGAAGCAGGCGCGGTACATGTAGGGATTGACGCTGCCGTCATCGGCCACCGTGACCTTGGGGTTGGTCGCCGTGGTGGCGACTACGGGAATCTTGTTCTCGTTCGCAATAGGTACGATCGGGATGGCTTCGCCCGAGCCCTGGGGGCCGACGATGGCCGAGACCTTGTCCTGGGTGATCAGGCGCTTGGCGACGTTGACGGCTTCGGTGGAATCGCCCTTGTCATCGTAGCCGATGGCCTCGATCTTGTACTTCTTGCCGCCCACGTCGATGCCGCCCGCGGCATTGTAGTCGTCGGCCATCATCTTGAAGGTGTTGAACTCGGCCTGTCCCCACAGGGCACTGTCGCCGGTGAGCGGGCCGAACCAGCCGATCTTGACCGTGTTGCCGGACGAGCCGCTGCCCGAACAGCCCGCTAAGGCGAGCGACCCGGCCAGTGCGATCGAGACGACGAGAAGCGCGATACCAAAAGTGCGAAGTCGCATTGAAACCTCCTGTTGGTTCCGGCAAACCAGTACAATACCCTGCCCACAGAGTGCTGCTCCGCGAAGGGCAGGGATCGGAGTCCGATTGAGGACTGGTCAGCCAATGCGTAAACGTAGGGGAAGTATAGACGAGGGTGGGCAGGGGCACAATCGAAAAATCAGAAGTCGATGGCTGCAGGGAAGGAAAGTTCGGCGTCAGTGGCAGCAGTCCCGTAGAAAAACGAAAATCGCCGGACAAGGGCTACGATAAAGGCACGAGACAGTTCGCGCCCGGGGGGGGCAGCCAGGAAAAGGCAGTGATCCTTCCACCGAAGGGCGAAAACCTGTCGGCCATCACGGACAAGCAGCGAGGAGGGCACTCCCGCAGCGCTTGCCAGGGCGGGGTGGTCCTTCCAGGACTCGCTGAAAAACAGCGCAGAACGGGTAAACCAGAAAGTGACGCGATCCGGGCCGACAAGATAGGTTCCCGAAAGCGTGGGAGTCGCATTGGAAGGGAAAAACGGCAGGCCCACCACCCTGGCCGGACCCTCAGCCAGAAGGCCGCGGCCAGGTGGGGCCGTCAAGGGCATGCCGAATGCACGGCTTCCGCCGGGGGGCACGGCCGTCTGGGCGCCGCAGGCGAGGCCGCCCGCCGCCAGCGCAAGGAGTGCCAGCACGCGGGGTGCTGCACGACGGCTCAGGCAGCAGCCCAGGGGATCGTCCTCACTCGACGGTCACGGATTTGGCCAGATTCCTCGGCTGGTCCACGTCCCGTCCGAGGTCCAGGGCGCAGAAGTATGCCAGCAACTGAAGCGGCACCACCATGGTAAAGGGATAGAAACGCGGGTCCATGCGCGGTGTGCCGATGAAGTCGTCGGCTATCGAGGCAACCTCGGCGTCGCCCTCGACACCGACCGCGATGATGGGGCCACCACGCGCCTTGATCTCGCGCATGTTGGAGATGTTCTTTTCCCGGAGGCCATCGTTGGGCACGATGAAGACGCTCGGCACCTCCTCGCTCACCAGGGCAATGGGACCGTGCTTGATCTCGCCCGAGGCATAGCCCTCGGCGTGGATGTAGGAGATCTCCTTGAGCTTGAGCGCGCCTTCGAGGGCGATGGGATACATGAGCCCACGTCCGAGAAAGAGGAAGTCGCGCGCCTTGGAGTATTTCTTCCCGATCCGCTGTATCTCGTCGCGGCCGGCCAGGACCTTCGCGACTGCCGCCGGCACCGACTCGAGAGCCTCGACAAAGCGCTTCCCCTCCTCCTGTGAAAGGTCCCGCATGCGGGCCTCGAAGAGCGTGAACAGGTAGAAGGCAGCGAGCTGGCTCGTGAAAGCCTTGGTGGAGGCGACTGCGATCTCGGGGCCGGAGTGCACGTAGACGCCGCCGTCGGATTCGCGCGCGATCGTCGAGCCGACGACGTTGCAGATGCCGAGCACCGTCCCGCCCTTCCGCTTGATCTCCCGCATCGCGTAGAGCGTGTCGGCCGTCTCCCCCGACTGTGACACCGCGAACCACAGCGAGTCCTTTTCCACCACAGGATTGCGGTAACGGAGCTCGCTGGCAAGTTCCGCCTGGGCCGGGATGCGCGCCACGCTTTCAAGGAGGGTCGCACCGACGAGGCCCGCGTGCCAACTCGTACCAGCTGCGATTATCCGTACCCTGTTGACCTCGCGGAGGTGACGCCGGTCGAGGTTGAGGCCCCCGAGCTTGGCGGTAGCTATGTCCTTTTCGATGCGCCCCGACAGGGCACGCGCGATGGACTCAGGCTGCTCGAAGATCTCTTTTTCCATGTAACAGGGATAGTCGCCCTTTTCGATGTGGTTGAGTTCCCAGGTCACCTCGTCGACCTGCTTGCGCACCGGCTGGTCGTCGCGGTCCGTGGTCCGGTAGCCCTCCGCGTCGAGGAAGACTACCTCCCCGTCGTTCAGGTAGACCACCTGCTTCGTATGGGCGATGATCGCGGTCACGTCGCTGGCCAGGAGCATTTCACCTTCGCCGATGCCGATCACGAGGGGACTTCCGTTCCTCGCGCCGACGATCTCGCCGGGCCTGTCCGCGTGCACGACCGCAATCCCGTAGGTCCCCTCGAGGTGGTTGAGCGCTGCCTTCACCGCCGCCTCGAGGTCGCCCTCGAAGTAGCGGGCGATGAGGTTGGGAATGACCTCGGAGTCGGTGTCGCTCTTGAAGACGACCCCATCGTGCTCGAGCATGCCCCGGAGGGTGCGGTAGTTCTCGATGATCCCGTTGTGTACGACCGCGATCTTGCCCGAGCTGTCGAGGTGTGGGTGTGCGTTGACGTCGTTGACACCGCCATGGGTCGCCCAACGCGTGTGGCCGATGCCCCAGGTGCCCGGGAGTTCCTTCGGCGTCACGGAGCGCAGCGCCGCGATCTTCCCTGTCTTCTTGACGATGGTGAGCGAGCCCGGAAGCCCCACCGCGACGCCCGCCGAGTCGTAGCCGCGGTATTCGAGGCGCTTCAGGCCCTCGAGCAGGATGGGAGTGGCCCGCCTGGGGCCGACGTAGCCGATGATTCCGCACATGTGATGCTCCTGACGATCCTTCGCCCCCTGGTCCGCGGAACCGCCCGAGTCGGCTGCAACCATCCGGAGGAAGGCTTCGTGGTATCGGAGGGAAGGGTAGCACGGCAAGCGGGGTGGTTTCCAGCGTGCCTCCAGGTTGACTCCCCGCCCATCCTCGGCGAGGATGGCTTCATGAGCAGCCCCCTCCAGCGCCTGGCCGATTCCACGCCTGCGCAGATCCTCATCACGCTGGTGATCTACGGCGTCTACGCGACGGTGCTGGGCCTTTCGCTCGCGCCATCGGTCGCCTTCGTGTACTGGGCTGCGGGAAGCCTCCTCGGGGCTCCGGTCGGCGCGGGAGACATGCTCCTCTTCGCCCTGGGCCTCGGCGCCGCCGTCTATCTCTACTTCATCGCGGGAATCCTCGTGCAGGGCTCGGTCTTCCGCCTCCTGTCCCTCGGAGTCGGGCCGGGCCGCTACCCCCTGTCCTCGCCTACGACCCTGCGCTGGCTGATCTACTCGGGGATATACACGATTACGTCAAGGACGATCCTCCCCCTCATCCCGGTGAGCTTCTTCTCGAACCTCTACTTCAGGATCATCGGCTGCCGTTTCGGAAAGCGCGTCTATCTTAATAGTTACATGCTTCTCGACCCCTACCTCATCGAGATCGGCGATGACGTGACCATAGGCGGGCAGACCGACCTGTCGGCCCATTCCTTCGAGGGGAATACCCTGATACTGGAGAGGATCCGCATCGGTTCGGGCAGCCTCATCGGGGCGCACTGCTACATCTCGCCGGGGGTGACGATCGGGACCGGCTGCGTGATCGGCCTTGGATCCTTCCTCCGGCGCGGCACGAGGGTGCCCGACGGAGCGGTGTACACAAGCCTCGCTGCCCTTCCCGTCAAGCGCATGGCCGCCCTCGAAAAGGGCGCTTCACGACGCCCGACGGCTCACACGGACCCCTGAGGCACTGGGGGTCCCAGGAAGACAGGGCTGGCTCCAGCGCCAGCCCGGCAGCAGAGGCATTGGATCCCCACCTCCCCGCCTTGAGGCAGTAGCCCCCTCCCGCGTATCGTGGGCAATGGACCCAGCCGCAGCGCTTTCCGTCGCCAACCACCTCGGCGGCCCCGTCTGGCTTTTTGCCGAAACCACTTCGACCCAGGACGAGGCGCGACGCCTGGCAGCCGAGGGGGCTCCCTGGGGAACGGCAGTCGTCGCCAACAGACAGAGCGCGGGGCGTGGCCGACTGCCGGGAAGGAAATGGCTCGCCGAGCCAGGCGAGGCCCTCCTCTGTACCCTCATCCTCGATCCTGCCTGGACCCTCCTCCCTGCCCTGCCACCGAGGATAGGCCTCGCCCTTGCCGAAGCCTGTGAAGCGACAGTCCAGACAGGGGGCGGCAGGATCGACATCAGAATGAAATGGCCCAATGACCTCATGCTCAGGGGTGAAGCCGGCAGCATCGACCGGAAGCTGGGGGGCATCCTGTGCGAGGCTGGTCCCGGCCTCCTCCTTGTGGGTTTCGGCATCAATCTCGCGAGACCGGTCCTTCCAGCCGGAGCGGCAGCTGCCGCCGGCCTCGAGGAGGCCCTTCCCGAACCTGCGCGCCCAGCGGGCAGGCGCGAGCGGCTTCGTGACAGCCTCCTCGAAAGCTGCCTCGCCAGGCTGGCCGGACTGCCCGGGCGCGAGGACTGGCAGCAGGCGCTCAGCTCACGGCTGTGGATGCGCGGGCGGGAATGCGTTTTCGAGGAGGGCCGCCCTGGTTCCGGCGCATCCTTCGTCGCCACCATCATCGGAATCGGCCCATCCGGCCAGCTCCTGACCGAAACAGCGGATGGGAAGGTCAGGGAATTGCTGGCAGGGGAGATTTCATCAGCCAGGCCCGGCACAGGAGCGTTGACCCCCGATCCACCGATCAACTAAGGTATGCTCATGAGCCCGCCCTCGAAGCCCGAGTCCGACAAAGGGAACTTCCTCGAGAAAATCTTCTCGATTTTTGTCAGCATGGGAGATCCGGATTCTGACAAGAAGAAGATCCTCAAGACGATAGCCAAGGACCTGACGCGCTCACGCTACAAATTCCTCAAGCCAAAGGGCAATGAGGCCCTGCCGGGGCTCGCCCGCTTCTTCTTCGAACTCTATAAGGTGACAGCACCTGCGCAGATGCAGCTCCAGAACGCGAGCGGATCGGGCGCGCTGCGGAACTTCGTGATCGAGAGCTACCTGACCACGGAGCAAAAGGCCCTGACCGAGCGCCTCAGCGAGAACTACATCCTCGAGAAGTCCAAGACCCTTGATATCAAGAAGCTGTCGGAGCTCTGCCAGACGGAGCTCGCAACCTTCCTCGCCATCTTTGATGGCGAGAAAACGAAGGAAATCGACGCCGCGTTCAATACCCTCCTTTCATTCACCAATTTCGTCAATTTCGACTTCTACTTCCTCCTCAGGAAATTCGACTCGAGCATTCCGGAGCGCAACTTCTCCTATAAGCCCAAGTTCGAGGCGATCAACGCCGAATACATAGCCGACGACCTCGCCGACTTCCTTGAAGTCTTCATGCCCCTCGACCTCGAGGCTGAATGGGAACGGATCTTCACTGCGCTGAGGAATTTCCGGGACAGTGACATCATGCAGATCGATTCCTGGAACAAGATCCTCCCCGTCTCCCTCGACATCAGGCGCAGCCAGACCCTCGACCAGATCGTGCGCTTCGTGAAAAAGGATCCCTACTGGTCGATACAGCCCCGCTATCCAAACGAACGCATCGTCGAGCCCTACATCCAGAAGCTCAAGGCCCAGGTCGAGACCCTCATCCACCGGGTCAGCGCCGAGCGGAGGAATGCCAAGATCGACGAGGTTGCAGTCCAGGTCTTTGGCACCAACATTGTCGTCCGGATGAAGAACTATACCGAGAAAGCCAACGTCGTCTTTGCCAAGAAGATGCTCGGCGGCTACACCCAGGTCATCGCCCTGAACTACCTCAAGGCCTACCTGATCGACTACTTCAAGAAGGACATCCGCGAGATAGTCGACATCCTCCTCATCCGCGGGAAGTGGACGACGGGCGTCCAATCGCAGCAGCTCTCCGACGCCTACCACGCCCTCATGGAAGTCTCGACCAAGCTCCTGGCCTTCGACGACTCCGTCGCCGAGGACACCGGGATGGGAGCCAAGCTCAAGCAGGCACTCGCCAAGAGCGATCGTGACAAGGAGCAGCTCAAGTACCTGCGCACGATGCTCAAGGACGTCAACGACCAGGCCACGGCACTCGCCACGAAGGCCTTGGTCAACCTCATCCAGATCGGACGCCAGTTCAAGTCCCTCCTGGAAGACCAGGGCAAGGTCGGCAGGCACGAGCAGATCATGAACTGGAAGGAAATCGAGAACATCGGCGATGTATCACTGAAAGAGCACATGACCGATGCCTACAAGAAGATCTACTACATCGTCCAGCTCCTCCAGAACTTCGTGAAGAAGGGAGCGACGGATCCAGAGTGAGTGGATGCCCTCGAGGACCCTGACTCAGACCTGGAAGCTCCTGAAGCGGTCGGCGAATTTCTGCGGCAGGAGGCATTCGATGACCGTTGCATCGTCTTCCCGCTCCTCGGAGAGTACCTGCGCCTCGCGGTGCAGGAGGGCTACGAGGGCATAGTCGGTATCGGGCACGCGCACGCGCACGCGGCCGTCGCCTGCGGTGAGGGCCGCCTCGATGGCAACCGCGAGCTCGGGAAGACCCGCGCCGGTCCGCACCGAGATGGCGAGGGCGCCAGGATGGCGAGCCAGGAAATCGGCGATCACCGAGGGCTCCTCGACCAGGTCGGCCTTGTTGAAGGCCAGGACGCGGGGAACCTCACCCGCTCCGATCTCCCTGAGCACTGAAGCAGTGGTTACCAGGTGCCTCTCGCACTCGGGATCGGAGACGTCGGCGACTTCCACCAGGAGGTCGGCGGTCACAGCCTCTTCAAGCGTCGCCTTGAAGGCCTCGATGAGGCCGTGGGGCAGGTTGCGGACAAAGCCGACGGTATCGGTGAGGAGGAGGGTCCCGCCCTTGCCGACGGACATCCGCCGCGTGGTCGGATCGAGGGTAGCGAAGAGCTTGTCCTCTGTCAGAACCGAGGCCTTCGAAAGGGCGTTGAGCAGGCTCGACTTGCCGGCGTTGGTATAGCCTACAACGGCAGCCCTCGGCACCGCGGTCTTCTCGCGGCGCTTGCGCTGCGTGTCGCGGCTCTTCCGGACCGTTTTCATTTCCTCTTTTATCTCATGGATCCGGCGTTCGATCCCTCGGCGGTCGAGCTCGAGTTTCTGCTCGCCCTTGCCCTTGTTGCCATAGCGGCCTCCCCGCTGCCGCGACAGGGCGGAATAGGAATGCGAAAGCCGCGGGATCGCGTACTCGAGTTCGGCGAGCTCGACCTGGAGGCCGGCCTCCTTCGTGAGGGCCCGGCCGGCGAAGATACGAATTATGAGCTCTGCCCTGTCGAAGACGCTGAGGCCGGAGAGTTCCTCCCAGTTGCGCTGCTGGATCGGGGAGAGCACGTGGTCGAAGAGGATGGAGTCGGCCAGGGCGGCCTTCGCGGAGGCAACGACCTCGTCGGCCTTGCCCGTGCCCACGAAGAGCGCTGGATTGCGCTCACGCACGCGCACGGGTGTGGAGCCGACCACCTCGAGACCAAGGGTCGCCGCGAGGCTGCCCAGTTCGCCAAGGAGGCTTTCAGCCTCGCGCTTGCCGACCTTGTCGGTTTGTATCCCCACGAGCCAGCTGCGCTCGGGCCGGAGGGCTGTTTCAAGAAGTTCGCTCATCGTGTGACGAGAATACCCGAGGAGCTTCATCAGGTACAAGTTCGCCCCCAAAACAGTGGCTTTCGCCTGCCCCCCCCTGCCAGCGCAAGCACTAGGGCAGAGGAGCCACGAAGCTTGCCCATCACCGCTGCAAATGCTACTCTCAGGCCGGCAAGTCTGACCAAAGGAGCGATACGTGCCTCTGTCCTTTTCCGACCTCGGCAAGGCGGTCATCGAGACCGAATACGCAGTCCGCGGCCCCATAGTGGCACGGGCCCAGGAGCTCGAGCGAGCCGGACGCCGCATCATCTGGTGCAACATAGGCAATCCCCAGTCCCTCGGGCAGAAGCCACTCACCTGGCTCAGGCAGGTCATCTCGCTCTGCGAATGGCCAGAACTCCTCGACAAGGCTGCCGACCTCTACCCTGCCGAGGCCCTCGCCGCTGCCCGGAGCCTCCTTGCGGGCTCGAAGCACGGCCTTGGGGCATACTCCGAGTCCAAGGGCCTGAAGGTCGTGCGTGACGCGGTAGCCGCCTTCATCAGGGCGCGGGATGGCATCGAGGCCGATCCCGAGGCCATCTACCTCACCGATGGTGCTTCAAAAGGCGTGCAGGCGGCGCTCCGCCTCCTCATCGCAGCTACCACTGACGGCATCATGATCCCCATACCGCAGTATCCGCTCTACTCGGCGACCACCACCCTCTACGAGGGCCGCCAGGTTCCCTATTACCTCGACGAGGGGCAGGACTGGAGGCTTTCGCGCGCCATGCTCGACGAGTCCTGGAACAAGGCCATCGCAGCAGGGACGCGCGTCAAGGCCATCTCGGTCATCAATCCCGGCAACCCGACAGGTTCGGTCCTCGACCACGCGAACATCGCCATGATCGTCGATTTCGCCCGCGACAAGGGCATTGCCATCCTCGCCGACGAGGTCTACCAGGAAAACATCTACCGCGCAGGGGAGAAATTCGTTTCATTTGCAAAGGTCCTGACTGAAAAAAGCGTCAGGGACGTATCCCTCTTCTCCTTCCATTCCTGCTCCAAGGGCTTCCTCGGGGAGTGCGGACATCGCGGCGGCTACATGGAGATCCGCAACATTCCCTCGGAGGTCGTCGCCCAGATCACCAAGCTCCAGTCCATCAGCCTCTGCTCCAACCTTCCCGGCCAGATCGCCACCTGGTGCCTCGTAAGCCCCCCGTCCCCGGACAGCCCGGCTGCGGGCACATTCAGGGCCGAACGCGACGCCATCCTGGCCGAGCTCGCCATGCGGGCGAAGCTCCTGGCCGAGGGCCTCAACAAGATACCGGGAATTGTGTGCAACGAGGTCGCCGGTGCCATGTACGCCTACCCGCGGATCACCCTTCCAGCCGGCAGGACCGACGAGGACTGGAGCCTTGCCCTCCTCGAAGCCACCGGGATCTGCGTCGTCCCCGGCACCGGCTTCGGCCAGAGGCCCGGCACGGCCCACTTCCGCACGACCATCCTGCCGCCGACCGACCAGATCCGCGAGGTCGTCGAGCGGATAGCGACATTTCACATCAGCTACACATGATTCGGCGCTGCCGAAAAAAGGAGTCAACTACATGGAATGGAAAGCCAGCCACATACTCGTGAAGGACCAGGGCCAGGCCCAGTCCCTGCTTGTCAAGATCAAGCAGGGCGCGAATTTCGAGGGCCTCGCCCGCGAGTTCTCCACCTGCCCCTCGAAGAGCTCCGGCGGTGACCTGGGATGGTTCGGCCCCGGCAAGATGGTGCCCGCCTTCGAGAACGCCTGCAAGAACCTGGGAGTTGGTTCAATATCGGACGTCGTGTCGACCCAGTTCGGCTACCACATCATCAGGGTGACGGGGAAACGCTAGGGCTGCGATGCAGGGAAGCCTTTGCGAAGGGACCCTGCCTGCGCAAGCAGGCTAGGCCATCCATAGTATGGCAAAGGCTCCCGCCACCATCGATCATATTAATTGCGACTAATTGTCCGAGCCTGGGAAGCCCTGTCCCGGGATGGCCCTTGGCATGGCCATGGGCGCGGTCTTGGGCGGATCCCAGGTCCAGCTCCGAATGGCAGAATAGTCTCTGGAAAACCGCCACGGCTCAATGAATGGGTGCTGCGCAACCGCAGGATCCGCCGATTATGAGTTCGCCAGGGATTATGGTCTCCCGTGAAGAGTCCGTCTCCTTCTTGTCGATCAAAGAAATAAGCATGCTCGCGGCAGCCTCTCCGATGTCCGCTTCGACCTTGCCCAAGGTTGTGGGCCGGGGAGAAAGGGCGTCGATGACGTCGGGATGCTCGAAAGACGCGACTGCTATGTCCTCGGGGATGACTAGACCGAGTTCATGGATGGCTTTGTAGCCGCCCAGGAGGAGGGGTGAGCTGGCAAATATCAGGGCAGTTGGACGAATCCCTTTGCCTGTCCCGAGCAACTCCATTGTGGCTTCAAAGCCCCCCCGAATCCCCCAGTCTCCGCTCCGAATGAGGGAATCGTCGAAGGATAGACCTGCTTTTCCGAGGGCGCCGCGAAAGCCCAAAAAGCGCTCACGAGCGGAGGACTCCTCAATGGGCCCGCTGATGAATCCAACCCGACTGTGGCCGTGACCCAACATGTGGGTTGTGAGAAGAGCGGAGTTGCGTTCGTTGTCCTGTAGGACATAGTTGCGAGGAGGGCCGCTCAAGCGATTGTCGATCAGGATCAACGGGGTATCGAGGAGATTCGGTACCCCGTCGAGATACTCGCCTGAGTTTCCGACAGGTGCAAGGATGATGCCGTCGATGCTTTTCGCCAGAAGGGATCGGATCGAAGCGATCTCGTTTTCCCTGGAATTCGAAGTGAAGCAGATGAGGGTCGTATACCCCCGCGCGCGGAAAAAGGCATCCACGCCAATGCCGATCTCTCCAAAAAAACCGTTCGTGATATCCGGTACGATAAAGCCAATAGTCTTGGTGCGCTGATTGCGGAGACTCTGCGCCGCCCAGTTGGGAGTGAAAGATCTCTTCTTGACCACTTCCATGATTGCTGCCTTGGTTTCAGCTTTGATATCCGGATGGTCATGGATCGCACGTGAGACGGTCTTGATCGAAAATCCCGTCTCCATTGCAAGGTCCTTGAGCGTCGTCATTTTGCGGTTCTCCCTTTCAGCACGGGGCTGGCTGCGATGATCACGGCGACGCAGAAGAATATGCTCGACAGTATTCCAAAATAGTATCCCGCAAATCCCTTTGCAAGAAGAAGGCTCCCGATGAGGGGACCCAGTGCCGCGCCTAGGCCGCCTATCGCGATGACGGAGGAAATCAGGGAAGGCCTCTGCAATTCCGCAGCTGCCATTTTCACCGTTACCGGCCAAACTGGCCCCATGGCCATTCCAAGTAGCATGAGAGCGGGCAAATAGATATGCGGAGCGGCCAGAAGGACGATGGCTGCGAGCGCCGCCAGGATCGAGGACACCACGAGCGTGGGGCGCAACGTGAGACGATCGGGCAAAAATACAACCGCAGCCCTGCCGGCTATCATGCCTATCCAGAACAATCCGAAGGCGAATGCAACGGTTTCCGGCTTCAACCCGCGAAGGGTTTCAAGCATATAGGGCATCCAGGACATGCACAGCGCTTCACCAATGACATAAACAAGGATAATAGCTCGAAAAACCCAGGCAGCACCAGAGGAAGCCTGGGCTGATCCAGAAGGGCCATTCCTATCGTGGTCAAGATTGTCGATAGGCGGGGCAGGAACAGCGGAAGGCAGCTGTGGACCGCGGTCAAATAGCACATATCCGAGAGTCACCAGGGTTGCCAGCGCTCCAAGGATCATGAAAACAGGCTTCCACCCTCCCCCTCGGGCAATGCTGGCCCCTACAACCACCGGAGCGACAAGGGCCCCAATGGCATAGACGACCTGAGATATGCAGATGGGTTTGCAGGACCCTTCGTTCGAGCCTTGGGTCAGGCTGAGGGAGGCAAAGGTCTCCACCATCCCTCCCGCAAAACCGAGAAAGGCCATCCACAGAAAAATCGCGATCAGTGCGCCGATTACCAAAGGCGCGAAAAGGAGTGAGAGGGAGAGCAGGATCAATCCTGCGAGCACCACCATCCGTGGAGCTATGCCCAAGCGCTCGACCAGCGCCCCTCCCAGCCAGGAAATGGCAGCGAACGATAGGAACTGGATGATGATTCCCGTGCCGAGGGCCCAAGCCTGGAAGTGCAACTCTTCAGCCAAGGTCGAGATGAGAGGGGGCACCGCATTTGCGGATATTGCAAATGCTGTGAGCGAGACATAGAAGGGAAGGTTCGTGTATCGCACTTCGAATTCCTCCTATTTTTCTTGACAGGACAGGAAAAGCACTCGAGTATAGCCATCGTTGTCGACAACGATGGCAACTGTCAAGCGCAGGTAAATGTAGATGCGCAAGGCAGAGGAAGAAAGCAGTTGCTGCCCTGGAAAGGCGTCGCGACACCAGATTCAAAACTGTTGCCAAGGAGGATTAACGATGCTGGATAAAAAGGACGATGTAGGAGTCGTCGCGCAGTATGGCCGCCTCGATTCGCGCCAGGCCAACCTTGCGTATTACACGACCTTGGGATACCCGGTCTGAAGCTGGATCTGAGCTAAGGTAAAACGACGAGGCTGGCCTGTCGTGATGCGCTTTTCACGAAATACCGGAATTATCTTGACAAAGCTGGGGACTAAAATATGATAGTAAACGTTGCCGACAACGTTGGCAATATATCGACAGGCAGCTGCTAAATGGAGGTGGCTATGAAACGGTTCGGAGCGATGATTCTGGCGATGGTGCTTCTATCGTCAATGAGCACGTGGGCGCAGGCCAAGGACAAACAGACTCTCATAGGTGTAAGCATCATGGAGTTGACGGCCTATACCTGGTATCTTGGAGTCATCGATGGCTGCAAGAAATGGGCAACAGATCATCCGGCTGCCAATTTTGTGTTCCAATTCGAGGATTCCCATTCAGACGTCCAAACCATGCTGAATAATGTCGAAAGCCTTCTCGCGGCCGATGCAAAAGGCATCATCCTGTTTCCGGCCGATGCATCCTCGGCGATACCGACAATCAAGCAGAATGTGGCGAAGGGAATCCCCTTCGTCATCGGCGACTACAAGCAACAGCCCTCGAAGCCATCCGATGCGGTATGGGCGACCTTCGTGGGACATGACATGAAGGCATTGGGCGTGATCGCCGGCAAGATCGCCGTAACCTATCTTAAGACCTTGGGCAAGACCAACCCGGTGTGCCTGTTCGTGTCGCGTCCGACATCAGGCCAGGTCTCTGCTGACAGGTTCAACGGTTTCAAGGACACGATCCTGGCCAGCTTCCCCAAGGCGAGGATCATCGAAGAGGGCGACTCTGGTGCTGGTAGCCGGGCCTCCTCGCAAGACCTCGTCGAGAACGTCCTCCAGAGAGAAAGCGTGATCGATGTCGTCAGCGGCCATAACGACGCCGAAGTCGTCGGCGCCTACAACGCAGCCGTCTCGCAGAAGCGCACTGCCATGAAGTTCATCGGCATTGCAGGCGACAAGGATGTCCTTACCTTCATATCCAAGGGCAATCCGGCATGGATAGGCGAAGTCCTGCAGGATCCGGTCGTCCTGGGCTACCAGGCCACCGATGCCATCTACAGGTCACTCGTAAAGGGCGAAAAGCTTCCTCCCACCTACAATCTGCCTCAACCCGAGGGAATCACCCCTGCCAACATCAAGAATTACAATTGGCAGACATGGTCGTGGCTCTAGGCAGGGGCAAGTCCCTGCTTGGTAGTAAATGATTTTGTGGGTGAGGAGTCTTTTCTCGCCCACAATATCACTGTACTAATTGAAATATCTATCATTCCCTGGATGGCGGTTCCGGCAATCGGAAAAGGTGGAGGCGATCATCATGACCAGCAGTTCCCGGGTGGATGGCGGCGTTCGGGGCGAAAAAACACCTTTGATTCAGCTCAAGAACTGCAGGATGGAATTCCCTGGCGTGGTGGCCTTGGACAATGTGAGTTTCACCCTGTTGCCAGGCGAGTGCCATGGCCTGGTTGGTGAGAACGGCGCCGGCAAGTCAACCTTGTCCAAATGCATAATCGGCGAAAACCACATGACAGAAGGCGAACTGTATGTGGAAGGAAAAAAGATACGAATCCATAGTTATTCTGTAAAGGACTCCCAGAGGCTTGGAATTCAGGCCGTTCACCAGGAATTCCAGCTGATGAACGATATGACGGGCCTCGAGAACATCTTCATCGGCCATTACCAAACCAGGTACGGGATGATCAACTGGCGGGCCCTCGGCAGGAAGGCCGGCGAGCTCCTTGATTTTCTGCAGTGCGAAGTGAACCTGAACACTCCCGTAAAATACCTGCGCACGGCCGAAAAGCAGATCGTGCAGCTCGCAAAGGCGGTGCTGTCCGAATCGAAGGTCCTGATATTGGATGAGCTGACCGCTGTTCTCCAGGAAAAGGACATCCTGAATATCTACAGGATCATCGGGATCCTGAAAGAGAGGGGGATGGGCATCATCTATATTTCCCACCGTCTCAACGAGATATTCGAATGTTGTGATTCCTACACTGTACTGTGCGACGGTTGTCAAATAAACAGCGGGCATGTCACTGATATTGACAAGCCGCAGCTGATCAAGATGATCATCGGCCGTGAGCTGACGCAGGCATTCCCCCCTATCAACGAGGTATTCGGGGACACGATGCTGGAAGTCAGGGGACTCTCGGCACAGAAGGCGTTCAGGGATATATCATTCAGCGTGCGCTCGGGCGAGGTCATTGGGCTCGCGGGTTTGTTGGGGGCCGGCAAGACCGAGCTTGTGCATGCCATCTTCGGGAATCACAGGACCGTGGCTGGCACGATCCACATCAAGGGCAAAGAGACAAGGATAAAGAACCCCCAGCAGGCAAAAAAACTGGGGATAGGGCTGATTCCAGACGAGCGAAGAACCTTGGGCCTGAACATGCTGTTCGATATCAAGGATAATACAGTCCTGCCATCCATGGAAAAATTCAGGAAATTCAAGCTCTTCCAGGATCATGCTGCGGAAGCCAGGGCGGCCTTCGAGATAAACGAAAGACTGGAATTGAGCTACTACTCCCTGTGGCAGAACGTCAAGAACCTTTCCGGCGGCAATCAGCAGAAAATCATCATCGCCAAGTGGATGCTCAGGAATTCGGAGATAATCCTTCTGGACGAGCCGACCCGGGGCATCGATATCGGCGCCAAGTTCGAGATCTACAAGCTGATCAGCGAGTTCACAAAACAAGGCAAGTGCGTAGTTCTCGTGTCTCCGGAGCTGGAGGAGCTGATGGGACTGTGCAACAGGATCTACATCATGTTCGAAGGCTCGATCATGGATGTTGTCGAAGGTGAGAGAAGGACGCAAGAGGTCATCATCCACAGTCTGCTAGGGGTGAGCTAACATGAGTGACATTGACGGAAAGACGAAACGCTCCGGCGGGGTATGGAAGTCCTTTCTAAGGGATTGGATAATTCTGATACTGCTTCTCGTTCTGGTTCTGCTCTGCAGCGTGTTCCTGGAAAAATTCAGGACCACCAATAACATCATGAACATCCTTCGCCAGGCATCCTTTACGGCGATAATCGCCATGGGCGAATTCTTCGCGATACTGACCGGACAGATGGACATGTCCGTATCTTCGGTCATCGGGATGGTATCAATCTTCTTCGCGGGCTTTGTCGTCAAGCTCGGACTGCCGGTCTGGGTTGCCATCGTCCTGGTGCTGGCAATGGCGGTGGTGATCGGCCTGATCAACGGCCTTCTGGTGGTTTACGGCAAGATGCCTTCCTTCATAGCGACCCTGGTCGTGATGAATGTAGTGAGGGGTATCAATTACCTGTATTCCAGGGGGCTCCCCATATCCGGGTTGCCTGAAGGTTTCAATTTCCTGGGTTCCGGCTATGTCGGGATCGTGCCTTTCCCCGTCATCCTGATGTTTTTCGTCGCGTTCGTGCTCTATGTCGTCACGGCGCACACTTCACCCGGACGGAGTTTCTATGCCGTCGGTGGCAACCTTGAGGCGAGCAAGCTTTCAGGCATAAACGTGAACTACATAGGCGTTCTTGCCTTCGTGTTCAGCGCGGTCCTTACGGGGGTCGGCGCACTGGGTCTGACCGCGAAAACGCTCGCGGGAAACGTAACCCTGGGCGATGATTTACTGTTCGACGTCATGACCATTGTCGTGTTGGGTGGTACGTCGCTGATGGGAGGACGCGGGCGGATCTTCGGAGTTGTCATTGGAGCACTATTTCTACAGGTGATCGGCAACGCGATGGTGCTTCTCAGCATCAACACATACTGGCAGTGGGTGGTCAAAGGCGCCATCCTGATCGTCGTGGTTCTTATCGATTCAAATACCAAGAGAGACGTGATTACGGCAAAGAGCAAGACCCCACAAAAGCACCCTGAGGAGGGATGATCATGCATGGAGACATTCGCATACCAGACAGCGAGTACAAGGAGCGAGTCCGCCGTGCGGCGGAGATCCTGGTCCGCGAGCGGCTCGACGCCCTGATTGTGAACGGTAGCGAGGCCGATTACGCAAACACAAGGTACTTCTCGGGATTCTGGCCCCTGTTCGAGCGCTGCGGCGTGGCGATCAGCGCGGCGGGGGAAGCAGCCCTGTTGGTGGGCCCCGAGAGCAGGGCCTTCGGCGGAGACCGGAACAAGCTCGACAAGCTTTACGTGCTCAAAGACTATCGCGAGAGCGCCGACCCCGCTTACCCGGAGCTCAAGGTGGATAGCTTCGGCGACGTGCTCAAGGGCCTCGGCGTAACTGGAGCCAGGCTCCGGATCGGCGTCGCGAGCTACCTCGACACATCCGTCGTGATCATGGAAGGGATCAAAACGGCCTTCCCCGCGGCCGAAATTGTGAGGGCAGACCAGATCATGGTCGAGCTTAGGCAGATCAAGTCAGAGAGCGAGATTGCCTGTCTGAAGGAAGGCTATCGCCTCGCGGAGCTCGCAAGCCAGCAGGTCATCAAGGAGATCAGGCCCGGCATGACCGAGCTGCAGATGGTCGGCGTCGCCCAGCGGGTTATCTACGAGAACGGTGCCGAGTACGAAGGCCTCCCCATGTACGTGTTTTCCGAGGCTTCGACGAGGCACGCGATATCCCGCTCCTCCTACCGCAAGTTCGAGAAGGGCGACATTGTCCAGCTCAACCTCTCGGCCAAGATCGACGGCTACTCGGCCTCGATAGGCTATCCCCTGGTTCTCGGCAAGCTCACGGGCAAGCGCCGCGAGATCGTCCTCTTCTGCCTCGAAGCGCACAACTGGACGGAGCGGCAACTCAAGGCTGGCGTCATCGCTGCCGACGTCGCAAAGGAATTCTACAAATTCTACGTGGATAAGGGCTACAAGGACAACTTCGTCTACGGCCCCTTGCACGGTACTGGCCTCATCGAGGTCGAGGCGCCCTGGGCCGAGACTATCTCGAACTATCCCTTCAAGCCGAACATGACCTTCCAGATAGATACCTTTATCGCAACTGACACCTTCGGCGTGCGCTGGGAGAAAGGCATCGCGATCAAAGAGGGCGGCGTAGAAGTCCTGTCAGCGCCCATCGGCAAGCTCTACGAGCTGGAATTCTAGCAGGCATCGGGGGAGCGGCCATGAGACCTGTTTATGCCCTCTTAGGCATCGATATGGAGACAGACGTTGGCAGCTTCACTCCCTTCTACGAGGGAGTGAGGCAGGGAACGCCCCTCCTCCTCGATCTTTTCAAGAAGAAGGGAGTGAGCGGCACCTTCTTCTTCACCGGTGACTGCGCGGTGGAAAACCCGGAGGTAGCGCGGATGGTGGCGGCGAGTGGCAACGAAGTCGGATGCCATTCGCTGTTCCACGAAACCATCGGGGACGAGTTGTTCCCGATACCCGGCGTGAAGGCCTTGCTTCCCCACGAAGTCAAGCCCAGGCTGGCCCTGTGCAAGGAGTGGGTTGAAAAGGCTGCAGGCGTCGAGACAAGTTCTTTCCGTTGCCCAAGGCTTTGGGGCTCGACAACAGTCGTCAACGCCCTCGAGGAACTGGGATTCACCTGTGACGTGACGTATCCGATGTACTTCTACCGCAGGCAGTTTGCACCCTACCATCCTGACCGCAAGGACTGGACGAAAAAGGGAGACAGCACCCTGCTTGAAATCCCGAACTTCGCTGACATGACGATGGAAAGCAAGGATCCAGGCCTCGAACGCGACCGCGACCAGTGGCCGCTGTTCAGGACAGAGGGTGCTGGTCAGCTCCTCAAGAAGACAAAGGGGTTCATCCAGTTTTGCGATGACAAGGGCATTCCTCCAGTGCTCGCGTACTACATCCATCCCTGGGAGTTCTGGCCAATGGAGACAAGCTACCACTTCGGTGAAGCTACGGTCATCCCCGACGAGTTCATAACCCGGAACTGCGGCGAGGTGGCGCTTCGCGAACTCGGCAATGTGATCGACGGGCTCAAGGAAATGGGTGCAACTTTCAAGACGGCGCGGGAGCTGACCGGAATCTTCGCGTGAAGGACATGCGCCAAGGTGACGGAAAAGCATAGGATATTCGACTCGAAAGCGAGGGAAGACCATGTTGAAGTTGCTGCCCGAACCCAAAAGGGCCAAAGAAGGCATTGGATGTACGAAACCCTTCACGGGAATATCCTTAGCCTTCGAGGGACTGCCTGATCGCCAGCAGGAAGATTTTCTTGAGATAGCTCAGATGCGATTCTGGAACCGGAGGGACGTCAGGATATCGGCCGAAGGAACGCGAACTGACTGTATCCAGGTCGCATTCATCCAGGGCCTGGCCGGAATCGACGCAGACAACACTGACCTGTTCCGGAAGCAAGGCTATCAGCTGAGAATCGGGGCTGACAGGATCGTCGTAAGATACGAAGAAAAAGCGGGATTCATCAATGCTGTCACTACGGTGAAACAGCTGCTGATCAAGAAAGAGGGCGGCTTCACCCTTCCGCTGTGCGAAATCACCGATTGGCCATCGGTAGAGCACCGCGCCGTTGCGCCTACCTTCTCGTGGTACGCAGGATACGGCAGGCTCGGCTTCGACATGCAGCTGTGGGGCTACGATGAGTGGCTGGAGTACATGAACGTCTGTATTGACAGCAAGATCAACCAGATGAACATGGTCATGTACGGGTACTGGCCCTTCGAGCTCGAGAGATACCCAAAAACCGTATTCCGGGATGTGCCGGTGCAGATCTGGAACAAGGAGAACCAGAGATGGCTGAAGCTGCGCTACTCCCACCCGAACATCGAGGATGATTTCCTGGCCGACTTGATCGCCATTGCGCACACTCTGGATTTCAGGATCTTCGCGTATGTCGGGCTGAACTCCTACAATGGCGCCTACAGCATCAAGCATCCGGAGAAGCGCATGATGAAGCCTGCCGGGTCGGGCTTCATGAACGATTTCGACTCGCTGTGCCTGAGCGACGAGGGAAACATCGAATACATCCTGGCGAGCATGGGAAGGATGGCTGAAATCGGCTTCGATGGCTTCACGCTCGAGGAGAGCGAGGAAGGGTTCTGGTTCTGCGAATGCGAGCGCTGCAAGGCGCGCTGGGGCAGCCTCTCAAGCTCCCCGGTGGAAGCCAAGCACAAGGCCAACATGTGGCTTCTGAACCAGATCTACATGGAGATACGAAGGGTGAACTCCAGCGCGGTGATAGGCATCCGTGCCTACCGGCAGCCGCCCCTGGAAAAGGATCCTGCATTCCTTGATGAATGCGTGAAAAGCATGCCCAAGGACATCGTTCTGTTCTGGGCGCCTGCCCTCTATGTACCGCCCACGGAGTTCAGGAAATGGATCGCAGCCTTCGGGAAAGAACGCATTTGGGGCAGGGATACGGAAGCAAATGCGATCACCTCGACGATGGGCCGGCTGTTCAGGATCTTCGAATCCAACATGATCCGATATGAGGACGAGCCCAACGTGCAGATCATCGAGCGCGACATAGAGCAGCACATCACAAGCGCGGAGGAGGGTGTGGCCGGGGTGAACGGCTTCATGTTCGAATGGTACGGGTTGTTCATGTTCCAGTGGGCGCACGGCAACTATGGCTGGGGCTCCCAAATGGACAAGAACGCATTCTTCGACATGGCCTGCGAAATCGCCTTCGGCAAGGAACTCGGGGAAAGGGTTCTCGTCGTCCTCCAGAGCATACTCACCATCCACGAGAGCCAGATGCCCCTCTACACCACACCTTTCCCATTCCAGAAGAACAGGATCACGAAAGCGGATATCCCGGTGATCATGCAGGCACGATTGCGACATCCCGGACTCCTGGAGGAGATCCACCGCATCCAGCAGGAAATCGGAAAGGACTCACAGCTCGTCCACTACATCCCGCATTTCGCCAGGATCGAGAACGCACAGCGGAGAAACGCAGTGATCTACGAAATGGTCCTCGCCTCGCTGGAATATGAGGACGCCAGCTCGCAGGTGGACAAGGATCGGTGGCTTGACGAGATCCTTAGCCTCAACGAGAAGGACTTCGACCTCGTGAAGGATATGTTTTTCGACATCAATCCAGTGAGCGAGACCGGTGTCAAAAGCTGCATGTACCCCTATCACGAGATCAAACGCATCATCCACAATATCAGGCACCCGGAGAGCCCCGATGACGGTGTCATATGCTCCGGCATAGAGGCCCTGGGATGGCTGTGGCTATGAGGGAAGCAGATAACTAGTATCGTCAGCGCTGAGCGAGGTAGCACAATGGTCATCTCATTGGATCCATCCATGTTCAAGGAGCAGGAAAGGCAATTGCTCAAGTCCCCGGACTTCTCCGTCAGCCTGTTTCGATACCGGTCTGGCGTCGAGGCTGCCAGGATCAGAACAGGTCGTGGGGAGTTTGTCTGGCTTCCCTATCTGGGACAGCAGATATGGGATTGGAGTGTCGATGGGAAAAGCCAGAAATTCGACGGCTTCGTGAAGGAGCCTGCCTATGGCCGGAATTTCCTTCAGAACTATGGAGGGTTCCTGATCCATTGCGGAATGACCGCTATGGGAAATCCCGGCGAAGGTGATACGCATCCTCAGCATGGCGAACTTCCCGTCGCACGCTTCGATGAAGCATGGATCGAAGTGACGCAGGAAAATGGAAGCGAGGCGCTGCGATTCAAGGGACATCTCCACTGGCACATCCCCTTTGTCTCCGAGTATAGCTGCGTTACCGAGCTGTGGATTCCATCCAATGGCCTGTCGATTCACGCAGAGCTCCTTCTGGAGAATCCGACAGCGCATGCGATGGAGTACATGTATCTGGCTCATATCAACTTTCCCTTCAAAGGCGCGGAAAGGATACTATCAACGGTCCCCTTCGATCAGACGCATGTTCGCATCCGAAATGAGACGATACCTGACTTGTCGGCGCAGCCCGAAGCGATCAAGTTGATAGGGCAGGCAGATCCATATGACCCGGAATTGGTAGCAATAGTGAACGACATGGACGCACTGGGGGGAAACGTAGGCTCGGCTCTGGTCTGCACAGACGGCACAATCCGCTGGGTAAGCCAGGAAGGCCCTTCCCTGGATCACCACGTGGTCTGGATCACCCATAACGAGGATCGCGGTGCATGCGGATTCCACTTGCCTTCCACTGACGGTCCTGATGGATACCGGAGCGAAAAAGCCCGAGGGACGGTAAAACAGCTGCCGGCCAGAGGCAGCATCACCATGAAGTATTCCTGCGGCTATGGTGACAGCCTGGGCGCCGTTCCCTTTATCTGCCCCACCTGAAACAGGCAGCGGCATGCTGCCATTACACGACCCTACCCGGCTCAGAGTCTTCTCTACAACCTCGCGATGGCCTGCTGCGATCTCAACATACTGGGGCACGCGCTTCCAATGCTCTACCGACTCACCGAGCTGGACCCAAAAGACACCAACGCCATCGTAGCCCTCGGCGTGACCCTTCTTCATCTCGACTCAGAAGCCGATGCCGAACAGGCTTGGCCGCAAGGCCATAGTCATCGACGATTCCAATCCTTGGGCTCATCGCAATCTCGGAGCCACGACATCCTGGACGATCTCGACGTGATTGAATGCTTTGAGCAACCGGGTCACGCCGCCACGATAGGCGAAATCACCAAGAAGCAGAAAGGGCTTTTTGAGTCGCTCGGGGTCGGAGTTCCGACCTAGCTGTAAATGCGCGGGAATGCAGGTTTGATTGCAACCACCGACAGGCGACATCCCGCGAAACTGGACATAGCAAGAATACCGTCCTGCCCGTGCTGTTCGGCGGCGATACAAAGAAAAAGGGGATCGTGCCATGAGGAACGCCCCAGATGAAAATCTGACATTTCATCTGACACTCGCCCCTACAAACACGATCCCCTTCTTCGGGAGATCCAGTAAGTCAATATCCTGTAAAGGACTGACTAATGGAGGTGATCGGAATTGAACCGACGACCTCTTGAATGCCATTCAAGCGC
>JBMOIK010000015.1:0-25714 GCA_049317365.1 Rectinemataceae bacterium
GCTCGAGGAGATGACCGACTTGGCCAGCGCTTCGGCGTCATCCTCGCTCTTTGCGCCGGTGACTGTGCATTCGACAAGCCTCGTTGCGCCCTCTCCGTCACGGGCGATCATGCGCGACAGCTCGGTGCAGACCCAGTCGAGGGCCTCCGCAAAATCCCGGTAGGATTCATCCTCAGCCACGATCTCGGCGTTGCCCGCCATGCCGTTTGCGAGGACCACGACCATGTCGTTGGTGCTCGTGTCCCCGTCGACGGTGACGCGGTTGAAGGTCCTCCGAACCGTCTCCGAAAGGGCCTTCTGCAGCAATGGCGTGGAAATCGCACAATCCGTCGTCACGAAGCCCAGCATCGTTGCCATGTTGGGGTGGATCATGCCGGAGCCCTTGGCCATGGCGCCTATTGTCACGGTCCTGCCGCCGATTTCAACGGAAAGCGCGGCTTCCTTCTTCATCGTGTCGGTGGTCATGATGGCCTCGCGTGCGTCGATCGAGCCCGACTTCGAAAGGCCCGCCACGAGGTCGTCCATCCTGACCTCGATCACTGACACGTCGAGGGGGACACCGATGACGCCGGTCGAGGCCACCACCACGTCCTTCGCGTCGACAGGCAAGCGGGCAGCCACGAAGGCTGCCATGCTGCGCGCGTCCGCGACTCCCCGCTCGCCGGTGCAGGTATTGGCGTTCCCCGAATTCACGATGATGGCGCGGGCCTTCCCGTCGGCAAGGTGCTCGCGCGTCACCACGAGGGGCTGGCCTATCACCTTGTTCTTCGTATAGACCGCCGCCGCCGAGCAGGAGGTTTCCGACCAGATGAGGGCCAGGTCCTTCTTCTCGCCTTTCTTCCGGATGCCGCAGTGCACCCCGGAAGCGGTGAATCCCTGTGGCGCCGTGACGCCTCCTCGCATGCTCTTCATACCTGCTCCTTTCTGGGCGCCTCAGAACGCGGGTGGCAGCATCGAGACGCCGGCACCCTCGTCGAGGCCAAGCGCGATGTTCATGTTCTGGATCGCCTGTCCGGCCGCGCCCTTGACCATGTTGTCGATGGCGGAGACGACGATGGCCGTCTTTCCGCCGCGGGCGAGGTGGAGGGAAATATCGCAATAATTGGAAAACCGCACGTTGCGGTTGGTCGCGATGGCCCCTGGGGGCAGGACCCTGACGAAGGGTTCGGCCGCATAGAATTCCGCGTAGGCAGCGTGAAGGGCCAGGGCATCTGCCGCCACCGCCAGCGGCGCGTACATAGTACTCACGATTCCGCGGCCCATCGGCGCGAGATGGGGGGTGAATATCGCCTCCACCGGATGGCCTGCCATGACGGAAAGGTTCCGCTCGATCTCGGGGCCGTGGCGGTGCTCGCCGATCTTGTAGGGCGTAAGGGAGTCCGCGCATTCGGGATAGTGGCTGGTCCGCGTGGGCTCTTTCCCCGCTCCCGTCACCCCGGACTTCGCATCGATGACGATGCCCTCGCTCCGGAACATTCCCTTCGCGAGGCCCGGGAACAGGCCAAGCGAGGCCGCGGTCGGATAGCAGCCGGGATTGCCGATGATCCGGGCCTTCGCGATCGCGCTGCGGTTGAGTTCCGGCAGCCCGTAGACCGAGGCCGCGTGGAGTTCCGGATGTTCATAATGCTGACCATAGGCGGCGAGGAAGGCCGCTTCGTCGTCGCCGAAGCGGAAATCGGCGGACAGGTCCACGAATACCCCGCCCCTGGCCGCCACTGCCCCCGCGACCCTTTCCGCGTGCCCGTGGGGCAAGGAGGAAAAAACCACGTCTCCGGCTGCGAGCGCCTCCTCCGGCGAAGCGAGTATGAGTCGCCTACCCTCGCGCGCGGAGCTGAGGAGATTCGGATAGATCGAACTCAGGTCCTCGCCTCCCGCGCTCGACGAGGAGGCGACGACTTTTCCGACCGAAGGATGGCCGAGAAGAAGCCGGACCAGTTCGGCACCCGCGTAGCCAGTGGAACCGAGTACCGATACTGTAATCACAGTTACCTCCATATCACAGCAGATGACCTCGCGGTCACTGTGAGCTTGATCATCGTGGCTGAAGCCAGCTCGTAGTAGTGGGGAAACCGCCGATCCGGAATGGGTCAGGTGGATCCGTAACTATCTTCACTGGGCCGGATATAGTCAAGCGGCTGACAGGAAAACTTTCCCGCAAATACACGGGAACCGCAGCTCCCAGGAACCCGTTCAAGAGCCACTTGAGACCCTTGCCCGCTTTCGCTAGACTCGCGCCTACCATGGAACGCAAACGCATACTGACGGGTGACCGTCCCACCGGAAAGCTCCACCTCGGCCACTACGTGGGTTCCCTCGCAAACAGGGTCCGCCTCCAGGACGAGTACGAATGCTTTTTCATAATCGCCGACCTCCATACGCTGACCACCAAGCCCGAGAAGGAAAACATCGAGCAGCTCGCTGCCAACGTGCGCTCGGCGGCGCTCGACTACCTCGCCTGCGGCATCGATCCCGCAAAATCGGTCATCTACCTCCAGTCGGCCGTTCCCGAGGTCATCGAGCTCGCCCTGTTCTTCCAGAACCTGATCACGGTGCCGAGGCTGTCCCGCGTTCCGAGCCTCAAGGAAATGGCCCAGGGAGCCGGTATCGAGGAGATGCCCTTCGGCCTCCTCGGCTACCCGGTGCTGCAGGCGGCTGACATCATGCTGCCGCGCGCGCACCTGGTGCCCGTGGGCAAGGACAACGTCGCCCATGTCGAGGTGACCCGCGAGATAGCGCGCCGCTTCAACTTCCTCTACGGCGAGACCTTTCCCGTGCCGGACGTGCTCGTCTCGGAGTACGGGTCCCTCGTCGGCACCGACGGCAACGCGAAGATGTCAAAAAGCCTGAATAATGCCATCTTTCTTTCCGACGACGAGAAGACGGTGCACAGGCGCGTGATGTCCATGTACACCGATCCCAACCGCATCTCGGCCGATGTGCCGGGGACGGTCGAGGGCAATCCTGTCTTCCAGTACCACGAAGCGTTTAACACAGACAAAACCGAGATCGAGGATCTCAAGGCCCGCTACAGGGCAGGGAAGGTAGGCGATGTCGAGGTGAAGGAAAAGCTCGTGCGTGCGCTCAATGCCTTCCTCGACCCGATCCGCGAGCGGCGCGCGAAGTACGAGGCTACATCCGGGCTGGCAGACGAAGTCGTCCACGATGGCACGATGCGGATGCGCGAGGAAGCCCGCCAGACGCTCAACGCGGCCAAGAAGGCCATGGGCCTGGCCTCGGTCTGGAACGGGATCAAGCGCAAGGCGGAGGACGCGAAAAAGAAGCGCGGCGGCAGCTGACAGGCAGGTCCGTCAGGCTTTTTCCGCAACCCTCACAATTCCTCGAGTTCCAGCGCTTCCTCGGAAGCGCCTGTCATCTCCCGCCGCGAAGGGGGCTTTGCCAGATCCGGCTTGGCCAAGCCTTCAAGGGAAAGCGTCTGGAGGAGTTCCTCCACCGCTGACTCGCCCTCGTTGCCGAGGAAGCGGCAGCCAATGCGGCTGCCATCGCCATCGTTTTCGATGCGGCGGACTTCAAGGAAAAGCTGGACAGAACGTTCGCCCTCCGAGTTCAGGGGAAGGGCGACCCGGACATTATGTTGGCTGCCGACTGCCATCGGCACCTCCGCCAGGATAAGCATGCCGGATCGTGACAGGTCCCCGATATAGCCCAGGAAGGAGCCATCGCCGGCATAGATCTCGAGGTTATACAGGAGCAATTGCCGGCTTTCCTTGCGGGCGAAGCGGGCTGCCTCCGCCCTCGCGAGGATGCGGTAGCGCTTGAGGACCTTGTTGCGCTCAATACCGCCGATCTTGAGGTAGCCTGCCAGCTGGGCGAGAACCTTCGAGGAACGGCGGGCGTCCTTGGCACCTGCCTCGGCGCGGCTCGCGGAATCGGCGATGGTCTGGTAATCGGTGGCACCCTCGCCGAATACCTGCCCGAAACTCTCGATGCGGGTAGAAGCCTCGGTGGCGCTTGCCGCGAGCTTCGATGCAGCCTCGATCTGGTCGGAAAAGCCGTCGGCAAAGGCTCCGAGGATGTCGTCGACCGCCCGAACGCGATCCACGATGGCGGCAAAGCGCGCCTGGCTGTCGGCGACGGCGGCGCCGAGTTCGCGGGCGGAAAGACTCGACTCCGAGGAGAGCCTCGCCGAGGATTCTATGCCCTTGGCTATCGATCCCAATACTTGTGAGATATCCGCCAGGGATACCCGCGAAGATGCAGCGAGCTTGCGTATCTCCTGGGCGATCACGGCGAATCCCGCCCCCCGCGCACCTGCGTGCGCAGCCTCGATCGAGGCGTTCGTCGCCAGGACGTGCGTGCGCTCGACGATGTCCTCGATCACGCGGAGGGCCTCCCCCATGCGCTTGGCCTCCAGGGCCTGCTTCTCGGCGACGCGGTCGATCTGCGCTATGCCTTTTGCGAGCGAGGCCGCCGAGGCTCCCGTGGCCGCGAGCGAGGATGCTCCGCCGGTCGCCGCCGCCGTCGCCCCTGATGTCGCACGGGAGACCTCCGCGAGCTGGTCGCGCGCACCGAGGGCACGCCCCCGGAGGGACTCCGCCCCGGACGCGTAGCCAGCCACCCCCTGGATGAGGTCCTCGAGCTCCCTCGCTGTCGCGGCGAGCTTGGCGTGGTAGCCCTCCGAGCGTTTCTTCAGCACTATGAGCATTTCGAGTTCGGCCTCGGACTGCCTGGCGAGGTTGCGGGAGGAAAAAAGGATGTCCGAGGCGAAGAGGTCGAACTTGACCGCCGAGCGCCGCAGCAGGGCAAAGTCGTCGTTGAGCGACAAAAGGAACTCCCTGAAACCAGGCAGCTCGGAAACGAAGCCGGAGTCGTGGATGGTCGAGATCAGGGCGCCAAGGTCCGCCTCACCCTCACTGTCCTCGAGGATGGCGCGGTCGATTCCGGAAAAGCGGCGTGATCTTCGTCTGATGCCCGCCAGGGTGAGCGCAGACAGCACTGTTGCCGCGAGACAGAAGAGAAGCGCGAGTGGCGCAAGCCATGCCGGGCCACCTTGGCCAGGGCTTCCTCGGCCCAAGGATAAGCAGACAGCGAGCAGGACAGCGCCTATCACTGATGCGGCTGAAGCGAGCACCGGGATCACGCTGGGCGCTCTTCCTTTTTCTGGGGTTCCGGACATGTGCGTCAATGCTATGCCGGAATCCCTTGCGAAGTCAACATGGCGCCAGAGGAAGCACGGAGGAGCGGGGCTACTCGGGCAGCCAGCGCTCGAGGGAGAGGCGGAGGTCTTCGGGACCGATGGGCTTGAGCAGAAAATCGTCCATCCCCGCTTGTAGGCAATTATCACGTTCTCCATCCGCTGAGCCACCGGTGAGGGCGATGATGGGGACGTGGGTGCCATCCGCTTTTTCAAGATCCCTGATTTCCAGTGCCGTCTCAAGACCGTCCTTGATCGGCATCTGGAGGTCCATGTAGATCAGGACGGGACGTTCGGAGTTGAAGGCCTCCATGGCCTCCTCGCCATCGCGGGCAGTTGCGACGCGGCACCCGACCGCGATCCGCTGGACCAGGGCCTTCGCCAACGCGAGGTTGATGGTGTTGTCCTCGACAATGAGAATGAGGACCCCGTCGGTGCGCTTGTTCACGGATGCTCCTATCAAGGGGCTTGGAGTTCGAAGTGTATGCGTTTTCTCCGCAAGAGTCACTCCCGCATCGCCACAAGCAACTCGTTGAAACTGTCCTGGAGCTGGCGGGCAGCGGATCCGATCACGACGCTTTCCTGGGCCTTGCAGGCGAGCTCAAGGCTGCTCGCGGCAGCGCGGAAACGCTCACAGCTCAGGTTGGCCCCTGCACCCTTGAAGGTGTGGGCCAGTCGCTGGGCTCCCTTGAAATCGGCTGCCGCGACAGCCTTCATGACTGACTCGATCTGGGATGGCGTTTCGCTGATGAAGCTAGCCAGGATGAAGCGGGCCAGTTCTTCGTCGCCCATCATGCGCTCAAGCATCTGGGGACGGTTCCAGACATCCAAGGGAAGGGGCGGGTCCGCGGCGGCTTCCGTGGCCAGAGCGGGCATCGGAGGCCGGGTTGTCGACGGAGCGGCGGATGATGCTCCCCCCTCCGAACTGGTCGCCTGCCCTTGATGCTTCAGAATCAGCCCCCCCTGGATTGCTGGTACTTCGGGATCCCCGCATTTCCCCGTGTATTGTGCGGCCCCGGAGAGAGGCTGTCAAATGAGGCGGGGAAAGATGCATGGCGCCAACTCCGGAAAAAGTCTGGGGACTGTTCCCCTCAATGGCCTGACGTGAATGCTGGTTCACGCCACGCTGCAGCCCAGCTCAATTCTGAAAAGATACGCTCTTTCCTTTCCACAGAATGAATTACTCATCATAGTGAAATTATTCCTTATCTATATTTTTTGCCCTTGACAAATCACTTTAACGATTCATAAAATGTGCAACTATGGAGCTAAACAAAAAAAACCCGACGGGCGAAGGCAAAACTGCCGGGAAAGCTGTTGCCGAGGGAAGCGGCATCGAGGATTTCGCCTCCGAGGAGCGTTGCCTCAGGGTGGCCACCACCCTTTCCCTCGTAGCCAACCCTCGCCGGCTCAAGGTCCTGTGCATGCTCGCGGAGCGTGACCGGAGCGTCGATGAACTGGTACAGGGTACCGGAGCGACCTTCCCGGCCATCTCCCAGCAGCTCAAGCTCCTCACCCTTGCCGGCTTCCTCGAACGCCGCCGGGACGGACGCAACATCATCTACCGCCTCAAGGACGGGAAGGTCCTCTCGATCCTCCATCACCTGAAGTCCCTGTACCTCGACCCGGCCCCTCAAGACGGGACTACGGGCCCACAATGATCGTAATTATGAACATCCGGCCATGCCGGACCGTCCGGCCTGGCCGGACGCCGATACCTACAAGGGGGCAGTCATGCTCGTGAACACCGCAGGCGCTGGTTTCCTCTCAAAGACCTTCGGCGCAAGGGTGAGCTTCGATCCGGTGGAACGAATGCTCTATTCGCACGATGTGGGGGACATCCCCTACCTCATCAAACCCCTTCTCGGAAAGACGACGCCCCAGGCAGTCGTCCAGCCGGAGAACGAGGGCGAGATCGTCTCGCTCGTGAAGTGGGCAGTGGAAACCACAACGGTCATCATCCCGCGGGGTAAGGCGACATCGGGCTACGGTGGCGCGATCCCCGTCAAGGAAGGCGTCGTCATCGACTTCGTCCGGATGCACGAGATAATCGCGATTGACAAGAACGCGATGACCGCGCGCGTCCAGCCGGGCATCGGCTGGGAGCCCCTCGACAGGGAACTCGCGAAGGAAGGCCTGACGCTCAGGCTGTATCCGACAAGCTATCCGGCCTCCACCGTCGGCGGCTGGGTCGTGCAAGGGGGCGCCGGCATCGGAAGCTTCGAGGCGGGCTGGTTCCGGGACTCGATCGAGTCCGTGCGGGCAGTCCTCGCCGACGGATCCGTGCGCGAATTCACGGGGACTGACATCGACCTGATCTACGAGACGGGTGGCATCACCGGCCTTGTAACCGAGGTTACCATCAAGGTGATGACAAAGAGCGACCTCGTCATCGTGGCAGCCACCTCCCTCCAGGCTTCCTCGGTCCAGGAGCTCTCCGAGTCCGTGATCAAGGAAGACCTTCCGATCTGGTCGATGCTCTTCATCAATCCCAAGATGGCCGAGCTCAAGAACAAGACCCCCCACCCCGAGCACGACATCCAAGCGGGGCAGTATACGAAAATCCCCGAGGCCTTCGTCGTGACGATCGCCTACCGCGCCGAAGACTCCGGCAGGGTGGCGGCCAGGCTCGACGCCCTCTTCGCCCGCGCACGCATGGAAAAACAGCCTCAGGAGATCGCCGACCACGAGTGGGAAAGCCGCTTCAAGGTCATGCAGGTCAAGCGGCTTGGCCCTTCCCTGGTGCCCGCCGAGGTCGTGGTGCCCCTGGCCACGCTGGGGAATTTCCTCGAGGACATGGACCGCAGCATCCACCAGCCCGTCGTCAAGGAGGGCATGCTCGTCAGGAAGGGCCGCGACGGGAAGCCCGAAGTCGTCATACTTGGCTTCATCCCCGCAGACCAGCGCAAGTTCAGCTACCACTTCGTGTTCAGCCTTTCACTCTCCATCATGAAGGTCGCAGAGCGGCACGGTGGTCGTGCCTATGCCACCGGCATCTACTTCACCGGGAAGGCAAAATCGGTCTTCGGGGAAAGGCGCCTGGCTGCCCTCCGCGAGTTCAAGGCCAGGACCGATCCGAAGAACATCCTCAATCCGAAAAAGAGCATCCAGGGCAACATCGTGTCCTCCATAGTCAGCCTGGTGTCCAATTTCGAGCCAATTACGAGGTTCTTCGGCAACCAGGTCCTGACCAATGTCGGCGAGCGCATCACCGGACCGAAAAGAGGCATCCCCGCGGACATCGCCTGGCATGCCTACGGCTGCAGCCAGTGCGGCTACTGCATCGACACCTGCGACCAGTTCTACGGGAGGCTCTGGGAAAGCCAGACCCCACGCGGCAAGTGGTTCTGGCTCAGGCTCTTCATGGAAGGCCGGGTGAAGTGGGACCAGAAGCAGGTCGACACCTTCATGGTCTGCACAACCTGCGAACGCTGTTCCTTCCGCTGCCCCGAGGGCCTTCCCGTCGAGGCTTCCTGGATGAAAATGCGCGGCAAGCTCATCAACGACGAAAAGCGCATGACCTTCCCGCCCTTCGAGATGATGTCAGCGGCCCTCAACGCCGAGGGCAACATCTGGGCCGGCTACAGGAAGGACCGTTCCAATTGGTTCCCGAAAAAGCACGAGGCAAAGCACGGCCCCGCAACTGCTGGCGCACAGGCAAAAACGGCAGAATACGTCTATTTCGCGGGCTGCACCGTCAGCTACGTCGAGAACGACATCGGACTGGCGGCCGTCGAACTCCTCGACAAGGCCGGCATCGACTTCACCTACCTCGGCGACGACGAGAACTGCTGTGGCACACCCATGCTGGCCGCCGGGAAATGGGATACCTTCAAGTCCACCATGGAGCACAACCTCGCGGCCATCAAGAAGACGGGCGCGAAGAAGGTCATCACCTCCTGCCCTGCCTGCGACATGATGTGGCGCCACGCCTACCCCCAGTGGGCAAAAAAGCTCGGCCTCGACTACGACATCGAATGCTTTAACTACACTGAAGTCCTTGGCAAGGCCGCAAAGGAAGGGACCCTCGTGATCCCACCCCACCCGGGTGCAAGGGAAACGGTCACCTTCCACGATTCCTGCCACCTCGGCCGTGTCTCGGGCATCTACGAGCCCCCGCGCGACCTCATCAAGGCCATCCCCAACGTCAACTTCGTGGAGATGGAATCCAACCGCGAGGACTCCAAGTGCTGCGGCTCGGTGCTCACCCTCATCAAGGAACCCAAGGTAGCCGCCGTCATCGGCAAGGACCGCCTCGACGAGGCCATCGACATCGGGGCCTCCAAGGTGCTCGCGATCTGCCCCTGCTGCCAGTTCCAGCTCCGCTGCTCTGCCAACGCCCTGAACCTGCCCGTGGAAGTCGTGGACCTCGGCCATTATGTCGCCGAAAGCTTCGGCCTCGAGATGCCCGATCCCAACCCGGAGGTCCGCAAGAACTGGGCCGTCTTCGAGGCGATGATCGCCCTCATGACCCCCCAGGGCTTCGCCGACCTCATGGCCACCATGTTCCCCGAACTTTTGAAGGCCATGCCCCTGGGCATGGGCGGAATGATGCAATTCTTCGGAAAGCGCATGCCCTTCATGCTCAGCGTGATGAGGCCGATGTTCCCGCTCCTCTTCCCCATCCTCCTGCCCGGCATGATGCCGAAGGTGATGGACACAATGCTGTCGAGGGTCGGCGACCTCGTCCCGATGCCCGATCACATGAGGGCCCAGATGCCCGAGCTCATGCCCAAGGTGATGGACAACCTGATGCCCCACATGATCGGCGACCTCGTGCCGCTGGTGACTCCGAAGATGATCGAGTGGCTGAAGGGAAAGCCGGCCTGACTCCGATAATAGGCCCGGGAATCGATCCGCTGGATCGGATCAATTCCCGGGTGCGGAGTTCTGATAGTAGCGCCTGCGCGAGGCTGCTCGACTCATCGTCGCTCCCGGACAGGGCTGCAGACATATCGGCCAATGTGCGCAATTATTCACATTGACTCCGGAATAATTCTTCCTTGAACAGACTGATCCGAGTCCTTTTCCAGCCCGACCAGCCAGCAGAGTCCCGCGAAAAAGCCCAGGCTTAACCAGATCTTTACGGCAATTCCTGCCATCTTAACGCCCTCTTTATTCCATGGCATGGCTCTCGGGTATATCATTATCCATAGATGCTACGCCGATGGCAGGAAGCAGGAATCAGGGGGCAAACATGTCCATAGGCACGGTTGATCAGGGTCCCGTTTCCGACATGGCGAGAGACGCGCCGGATGGCGAAAAGGCGGACTTGGCCCGACCCAAGGCGATACTTAAGATCTACCTCGGCATGGCCCCAGGAGTCGGCAAGTCCTTGGCCATGCTGGCGGCAGCACGGCTACTGGGAGAGAGCGGGCTGGATGTCGTAATTGGATGGGTTGATGCACATGGGCAGGGCGACACTGAGTCACAGGCTGAAGGGATCGAGTCCATTGCACCGCGAATCGTGGCTTATGGCGGAAGCCATGTCCGGGAAATGGATCTTGATGCCATCATCGCAAGAAGGCCGGCGATCGTCCTCATCGACGACCTGGCCCACCCGAACGCAGCCGGACTTCGCCATGCCAGGCGCCACCAGGACATCCTCGAGCTGCTGGAAGCCGGAATTTCAGTTCACACCACAGTGAATATCCAGCACCTGGAGAGCCTGGCGGATTCCATTGAACTGCTGACGCTTGTTCCGATCCGTGACCGCGTTCCCGACTCGATCTTCGACAGGGCCGACGAGCTTCAGCTCATCGATATGAGCCCCACGGATCTCCTGGTGCGCCTCCGGCAAGGAAAGGTACACACAGGAGCCGTGTCTGGCGATTTCTTCAAGCCCGACAACCTTCTCGTGCTTCGGGAAATCACGCTGAGGTATGCGGCCCAGCTCGCAAGCCATAGGGTCCTCGAATTCATGAGGGAAACGCCCGGAATGCCTGGAACTCCGGAGTCCGGGCGAATCCTTGTCGCCGTGGGCCCGAGCCCGCATGGCGAAAATCTTCTCCGCTGGACGCGGCGTCTGGCTTACGCGCTGCGAGCCGACTGGGAATGCCTGAATATCGAAACAGGACGCGGAATGTCCGAGACCGAACTCGCCAGACTCTCCCGAAACCTCGAACTGGCCCGCAGCCTCGGAGCGAAGGTGACGAGCGTTACAAACCTGGATGTCGCTTCGGGAATCCTCGGCCATGCGCATGACAGCAACGCTTCGTTCCTGGTAATAGGAAAGAGCGGACTCTCGCGAAGGCGCCCCTTCGTTGGATCTCGTACGATCTCCGAGGCCATCATGCGCGATTCCGGACCTATACCGGTGTTCGCTGTCCAGGATCGTGGCATCCGCGAAAAGGCGGACAAGAGTCTGGCGAGGAAGGTCGAGGCCTCCCCTCCTGCACAATTTTTAGTATCAATTGCGGCAATCGCTGCCGTGACCCTCCTGAACCTCCTGATCGCCGGCTATGTCGGCTACTGGGGAGCATCCATTCCCTATCTTGCGGCCATCAGCATCCTCGCGCTCTTCCTCGGGCGAGGCCCTGTGTTCCTTGCGGCCTTCGCCTCGGCAGCGCTCTGGGATTTCGTCTTCATCGCCCCGCGCTTCGATTTTTTCATCTCGGATCCGGCCGACCTCCTCATGCTTGGACTCTACTTCCTCGTAGCCCTCACCTCGGGCTGGTTTACCCAGAAACTGAAGGCCAACGAACGGGTCCTCCGATCCAGGGAACAACGCCTCGAAGCCCTGTCGGGTCTGGCGATAGAACTCGCAGGAGCTGGCAACAGGAGTGCGATCCTCGAAGTCGGATCCCTTGCACTCAAGCGTTTTTTCGACGCCGAGATCGCAATCTTCATGAGGGAGGCTTCCGGGAAGCCCTGTCACGCGAATCCGCGCGCTTAGGCAAGCTCCTGCTAGTTTCAGTTTCGCATGAGCTCAGGACGCCTCTTACCATAATCCAGGGAAGCGCGACTGCGCTTGCCGACGACGCGACCGCTTCCAATCCCAGGTCGAGAAGCCTCCTGATCGCGGAAATTTCCATGGGAGCCTCCCGTCTCGACGCCATCGTCGGGAACCTCCTGTCGATCAACCGCCTTGAATCCGGGTCCCTATCGCTCCGCCTTTCAGAGGTCGACCAGGAGGAACTGGTCTCGGCAGCCGTCTCACAGATGAGGGGTGAGGCAGGCGAGGCCTTGATAGAAGTAGTTGGAACTATCCAGCCTGCGGTCCTCGTATGCGATGCCGCACTCGTCGTGCAGGTGCTTGTCAACCTCCTAAGGAATTCCTTTCGCTACGGTGCCCCGGGTGGATGCATCTCCATCCGCTTCGGAAAGGAGCCCGAAGGCTTCCGGACCTTCGACGTCGAGGACCAGGGAAGAGGAGTTCCGGAAAAGGACCTCGACCGGATCTTCGGCAAATTCCATCGGGGTCAAGATGCCGCTCCGGGAGGCTGTGGCCTGGGACTGGCAATATGCAAGGGTATCGTCGAGGCCCATGGCGGGAGCATCGCCGCACGCAACCTTGAAGGCGGTGGGTTCTCGGTCGGTTTCAGGCTGCCTGCGGTACCGGAATCCCATCCCGTGCTTCATGAAACCGATCCTGTTGATAGGGAGGCCCTGCCATGAAGCGGGTACTGGTCATCGACGACGAGCCGCAGATACGGAGGCTTCTCGAGATCACGCTGGAGGCCAAGGGCTTCCAGGTCTTCACGGCGGGATCGGCCACCGAGGGCCTCCAGGCAGTGCAGACAGTCAGGCCGGACATCGTGCTCCTCGATCTCGGGCTACCCGACAGGGACGGGCAATCGCTGCTGGCCGAACTCAGGACCTGGTCGACCATCCCGGTCATCGTCGTTTCCGTCCGCGACCTGGAAAGCGATATCGTAAGCCTCCTCGATTCAGGCGCGGACGATTAGGTCTCAAAACCATTCAATTCAGAGGAACTTTTTGCTCGCATGAACGCAGCGCTCCGGAGGACCCGCCCCGACCTGCGGGAAGCGAAATACGAGGTCGCGGAGCTCGTCGTGGACTTCGGCAACCGCCGGGTGATCAAGAGCGGCGAGGAAGTCAAGGTGACCCCGACCGAGTACGCGATCGTAGCCGAACTCGCCAGGGCCGGGGGGCGGATCGTTACCCATGCCCAGCTGCTCCGGGAGCTCTGGGGACCGCTGGCGGAGGAGGAACGGGGCAGCCTGCGCGTCCATGTCTCCTCGCTGCGGAAGAAGATCGAGGACAATCCATCCTGCCCGGCCCACCTCATCACGGAGCCAGGGATCGGATACCGCCTGTGCTGAGCACACGAAACAAGCGTGGAGGCGATACCAGCCTCGCCATTGCAGCACTTGGTGTGGTGTTCGGGGACATCGGCACATCTCCGCTCTACGCCCTCAGGGAGTGCTTTGCCCCCGGACGCGGAATGGCAAGCAGCGAATCAAATGTAATTGGTATCGTTTCCCTCCTCATCTGGACACTCTCGCTCATCGTTGGCATCAAATATCTCGGCATCGTCATCCGTGCGGACAACCGGGGAGAGGGAGGCATCCTCGCCCTCGTGAGCCTGGTCGGCAACAGTTTGCCGAAGGACTCGGCAAAGCGGGCAGGCGTGGTGGCAACCCTCGGCCCTTCTCCTTGCATACGTCGGCCAGGGAGCCTGGCTTCTCGGGCACCCGGACCAGGTCTCCAATCTCTTTTACCGTCTGGCACCCGAGTGGTTCAGGCTGCCCCTGGTCCTCATCGCAACGGCAGCCACGATCATCGCATCGCAGGCTGTCATCTCGGGTGCATTCTCGCTCGCCAGACAAAGCGTCCAGCTCGGCTATTGGCCTCGTCTCCAGATCCGGCACACCTCCGACATGACAGTCGACCATGTTCATGACGACCTGTCTCATGCTCTATGTCGCGACGGTCATCTGGAAAAAAGGCCTGTGGTACATCCTTCCCCTGGAGCTGCTTTTCCTCCTCGTCGAAGGCGCATTCTTCCTGGCCAACATCCGCAAGGTCGGATCGGGAGGCTGGGTCGTGGTGGCCATCGCAGCGATCATCTTTACCCTGATGAAGACCTGGATGGACGGGAAGCGGCTCTTTGGCGAAAAGATGCGCAACTACAGGCTCAGCCCCGAAGTCTTCGCAGGCAGCATCGGCTTGAATCCCCCCCACCGTGTTCCCGGAACGGCCATCTTCATGACAGCCGATCCGACCGGCGTACCGAAGGCCCTTCTCCACAACCTCAAGAACAACAAGGTCCTCCACGCAAGGACCATCCTGCTCTCCGTCCACAACCTCGAGGTGCCCAGGGTCGAAGCGGACGAACGCATCGAGGTCCAGGAGCTCGACGCGGGCATCTGGAAAATCAGGATGTCCTTCGGATTCAGCGAGGTACCCGATGTGCCCCGTCAGCTCCGCAACGTCAAATTACCCGGTTTCACCATCGATGAAATGGATACGACCTGGTTTGTTGGCCACGAGTACATCGTGTTCTCACGAAAGTCCGGCAGGATGTCCTGGGTCAGGAAAAAGATCTTCCGTTACATGTTCGACCATGCCTTGAACGCTACCGACTTTTTTTCGCTTCCAACCAACCGGATCGTCGAGCTTGGGGCAAAGACAGAACTGTAATCCTGCAGGCTGCCTTGATTTTCCCGGACGCCGTATCCATCTTATACCTGCGCCACAACTCGCCTGCCAAAGGCCCACCACAAGCCTGACAGCCACAAGGAGATTTCGATGGAATACAGACGACTCGGGAACACGGGCCTCAAGGTCAGCGTACTTTCGCTCGGTTCCTGGGTGACCTACGGCACCCAGGTCGATGTCGATGCCGCGACCGCCTCGCTCGAAGAGGCTTACAAGCAGGGTGTGAACTTCTTCGACAACGCGGAGGTCTACACCAGGGGCGAATCGGAACGAATCATGGGAGCAGCCCTCCGCAAGCTCAACTGGAGGCGCGGCTCCTGGCTGGTCTCGACGAAGGTCTACTGGGGCCTCGAGGACGGGCCGAACGAGCGCAACACGCTCAACCGAAAGCGACTAATTGAATCCATCGACGGCTGCCTCGAGCGGCTTGGCCTGCCCTATGTCGATCTCCTGTTCTGCCACCGTGCCGATCCAGAAACGCCCATGGAAGAGACCGTCTGGGCGATGCACGACATCGTGTCCTCGGGCAAGGCCCTCTACTGGGGAACAAGCGAATGGAGCGCCGAGCAGATCCGCGAAGCCTGGGAGATCGCCGACCGGAGGAACCTCCGGAAGCCCGTGATGGAACAGCCCCAGTACAATCTCTTCACCCGGCGGAAGGTCGAAAGGGAGTTTTCGCGCCTCTATGACGGCATCGGACTCGGACTCACGACATGGAGTCCCCTCGCCTCGGGCATCCTGACCGGCAAGTACTCCAAGGGCATTCCCGAAGGCTCCCGCCTGGGGATGAAGGGCTACGAATGGCTGCGCGATTCTGCCATGACACCTGAGCACCTTGCAGCAGCCGAAAGGTTTGGCGCAATTGCGAAGGAATTGGGCGCGACCCCGGCCCAGCTCGCCTTAGCGTGGACAGCCTCGAACCCGAGGGTGAGCACGGTCATCACCGGCGCCTCAGGGCCCGCGCAGGTCACCGAGAACATGAAGGCCCTCGAGCTCATCCCGAAGATGGATGCCTCCCTCAAGGCCCGGATCGAAGCGGCGATCGGAAGCGCATCGGACCTCGGCTAGTTTCTGCTGGTAGCCCGGCGGCTGGGGCGGCAGGGCTCCTTCCTTGACGCCGCTGCAGCGATGGCCTAGGGTCATCGGCGGGGAGAAGCCGTGTCGCTTTCCCAAGGAGACAACGATGGCACTGGATGCGAAAAGGCTTCTTGAGGCTGCGGCCCCGAAGGATGCCGAGTGGGTGGGCCTCCGGCGCATGCGCCTGGCCCAGCGTTCCTACGAGGCCAAGAACGGCCGCTTCGAATCGGCGGCCGACGCGACGGACGAAGGCTATCTGGTGGAAGTCCTCTCAGGCGGCCAGTTCGGCTATGCCTGCCTGAGCTCCCCCGACCCAGGTGCCGCACGCGCAGCCGGACTGCGGGCCCTCGAACTCGCCCGGGCCGCCTCGTCCCTGGCGATCCACCGTTTTACGACTTCAGTGCGGCCCGCGACACGGCTTCGCTGGGAAAACGGCCGCCGACAGCGTGCGAGGCTTTCGGCAGACTTCCTCGCAGGCCACGCGGTGGCCCTCTCGAAGGCGATGCAGGTCTCCGACAAGATCGTGCAGGCGAGCGCCATCCTCCAGCACCGCGACGAGGAGATCGAGATCGTCTCAACCTCGGGAGCGGAGCTGTGGCAGGCAACGCACATCGTGGAGTTTTCGATACAGGCCATAGCCCGGGAGGGCAACATCATCCAGAGGCGCACGGCCAACGGACCGCGCGGCCGCTGTCACCAGGGTGGGCAAGAGTTGGTCGACACCGAAGCCGAACTCCTCGACGCCCGGCGCGTTGCGGAAGAGGCCATCGAACTCCTCGGGGCCCAGGACTGCCCCTCGGGCACGATGGACCTCGTTCTCGCGCCCGACCAGATGATGCTGCAGATCCACGAATCGGTGGGGCATCCCCTCGAGCTCGACCGCATCCTCGGCGACGAGCGCAATTTCGCCGGCTGGAGCTTTGTGAAGCTCTCTGACATCGGCAGCCTCCGCTACGGCTCCGACCTGATGAACATCACCTTTGATCCCGATGTGCCCGGCGAGCCGGCCAGCTACGCGGCCGACGACATCGGCAACCCGGCACGAAGAGAGTACATCATCAAGGAAGGCATCCTCGTGCGCGGCCTTGGCAGCCTCGAGAGCCAGGAGCGCTCGCTCAGGCCCGGCGTCGCCAACCAGCGCTCCCACGGCTGGTGGCGGGCTCCCATCGACCGCATGGCCAATCTCAACCTCGAACCGGGGAAAGACAGTATTGATTCGATCATCGGATCCATCGGGAAGGGAGTGTACATGGAGGCCAACCGCTCCTGGTCCATCGACGACTACCGCAACAAGTTCCAGTTCGGCTGCGAATACGGGAAGATCATAATTGACGGTAAACTTGGGAAGACCGTGAAGAATCCAAATTACCGGGGCATTTCGGCGAGTTTCTGGAACGCCCTCTTCAAGGTCGGCGATCCCTCCACCTTCCGCGTCTACGGTACGCCCAACTGCGGCAAGGGAGAACCCAGCCAGATGGTGACGGTAGGGCATGCGAGCCCTGTCTGCGCCTTCCGCGGCGTGGAAGTCTTCGGGGGTGAGTCATGAGCGCGAATGCCGACCTCGAGGCTCGCTTCGGCCGCGCCGTCGACCTCCTCCTGGGGGAGCTCAGGCAGGGCGAGGAGCTCTCCCTTGACTTTGCCGGCGAGGACTCGCGCTTCCTCCGCTTCAACGAGGGGAAGGTGCGCCAGACAGGTTCGGTGGAGAAGGCCTCGGTCGATCTTACCTACTATAAGAACGCCAAGACCCTCCACTGTTCATTTTCCATGTCCGGGGACGAGGCGAACGACGCGGAGCGTGCGGCAGCCGCGCTTGGGCTTGCGCGGAGCGAGGCAGCCCTCCTTCCCGAGGATCCCTTCCAGACCCTCCCCGCTGGCTCGGGCTCGTCACGGGAAGCCTTCACCGGGAAGCTCCCCTCCGATGCGCGCCTGGCCCAGGAGGTCCTCGGCCCCTCCACGGCCATCTCCAGGGCTGGGGCTGCCTTTGTCGGCCTCCACTCCCAGGGCGCAATGGCCCGGGGCGCCGCCAATTCCAGGGGCGCGCGGCACTGGTTCTCGACAGAAACGTTTATTACTGACTATTCCGCCTTCCTGCCCAGCGGCAAGGCGCTCAAATCCTCCTACGCAGGACGCGACTGGGACGCGGACGAATACGCGCGGCGCCTGGGCATCGAAGGCAGGCGCCTCGAGGCCCTCGCCCTTCCCGATAAAGTACTCAAACCCGGCGAATACCGCGTATGGCTCGCTCCCGACGCCTTCGCGGAGTTCATGGCCTTCTTCTCCTGGCGCGGCCTCGGGGAGCGGGACATCCGCGAGGGTGAGAGCGCCTGGATCGCCTTGAAGGAAGGCCGCCAGAGCCTCTCCCCACGCTTCCGCCTCTCCCAGGATTTCAGCCTGGGAGTCCAGCAACGCTTCAACGAGCGGGGCGAGGTCGCCCCCGACCGGCTGCCCCTCATCGAGGGCGGCAAGCTCGCCAACACCCTCGTATCGGCACGGAGTGCCCTCCAGTACGGCGTGGTCTCCAACGCCGCTCCCGAGCAGGAGTACCTCCGGAGCCCTGCCGTCGATCCGGGAGACCTCGACGAGGACTCGGCCCTCGCGGCCCTGGGCTCGGGCCTGTACATATCGAACCTGCATTATCTCAACTGGAGCGATATTGAAACAGCCCGCGTCACGGGCATGACCCGCTTCGCCTGTTTCTGGGTCGAGGACGGGAAGATCGTCGCCCCCATCAAGGACATGCGCTTTGACGAGTCATTGTACCAATTATTTGGACACAAGCTTGCGGGCCTGTCCCGGCAGCGCTCGCTGATCGTTTCGGGCGAGAGCTATTTCATGCGGGCCCTCGATGGCGCCCTCTTGCCTGGAGCGCTCGTGGAAGGCTTCACCTTCACGCTATGAAGCTTGAGAGGTCGGGACGAAGGGCAGGATGGGGCCACCCTGGGCGATTTACGGGCTGCGCCCCATCATCCTTTCGGCATCTGATACGAAGCGGTCGCTCGAATAGCTCGTGACGTTGAATCCGCTGAGGCCCATGCGGTCAATCGAGGAGGCGGACATGGGTAGCGGCGAAGTCGTCCGGATTCTTGTGTAGCCAGCCGCCTTCGCAGCCGCCTGGATGCCGGGCAGGAAAGCTCCGTCGCCGAAGGGCAGGGCTACGGTATCCACCGTGCGTCCGGTAATGGCCTCGATCGCGTGCTTCGACCTGACGAGTTCCAGGTTGAGTTCCTCAGGCTTCAAATGACTGAAGTAGTTATGGTTTTCAGAGTGGGACTGGAAATCGAAGAGCCGCCTCCCGTCGGGGCTCTTCCATTGCGACATTTCCCGCATCTGGGCAGGGGCAATATAACCAACCTGTCCGAGCATCCCGCTGATGATGAAAAACGTCGCCTTGATGCCATAGGCCCTGAGGAGGGGAAAGGCTATGGCGTACATCGATAGGTCGCCATCGTCGAAGGTGATGATCGCTGCATCGGAGACGAGTTTCTGCCTGCCTTCGGCGATCGCAGCGAGGTCGTGGAAATCGATGATGCGATAGTTTCGGGCAAGATAGGCCAGGTCATTTTCGAAGTTGTAGAGATCGCGCATGATCTCGTTGCCAGGCCGACCGTAGACGAGATTGTGATAGACGAGCACCAGGATCTGGGGGTTCTTCCTCTTTGGGAGTTCCACCGGCGGGCTTTCTGAAGTCTGGGCACGGAAACCCTTGGGCATTGGCCAGTACTGTGCCGGGATGACCTGTGATGACAGCGTCGATGCGGCAAACAGGAAGAGAAGTGCCAGGCTCACGATCCGGCCACCCCGGCAGGAATGCATCATGGCATCCACGACATCAGCATCTCCTTGTGTCGCCATGACAGCCTCTCTTGCGGTGCAACACATGCGAGGAACTCATGGTTCGAATGGGGTGAAGGAAAAACTCCGGACGACCACCCTGTCGTAGCGGCCTGGGGCCACGCCCTCGTAGAGCCAGAGGTTCAGGCCAACCCGCTCATGACCACGGGGGGGGATTATGAAAGGAGGATCGCCGACCGCTCTCGACTCCGCCCCGGGGAAGGTCCAGCGAGACTCCCGTCCCGCGACGAGGCTGATGAAGGCAAGCTCCGAGGGCCTCCAGTCAAAGGAAAGAAAAATGGGAGCGGAGGGATCCAGGTCGAAAATCGCCTCCCTCTCGGGCATGGCCACCGTTGGCTGGACAGAGAAGGTGAGAAGAGGATGGTCAGTCATTCCCCATCGTGACAGCTCGATGTCGATCTCTCGATTGGCATAGGCAGCATCAACGTCCCAGGTGTAAAAGCCGAATACCGTGCGGTCATCAAGGCCTCCATCGATGGGCTCAAGCTCGATCGCGTAGCGCCCGTAGCCAAGACTCGTGGACAGGAACAGGCTGGCGCTCGTGGATCCGGCGCCGTCCTCCCTGGTCTCCAGGACGAGGAATCCCCGGGCATCGACACTGACGTTCTTGCTGGAAAACCTGTTCGGTCCCGGACCGATGGGAAGGGCAGACTCGACGATGTCCCAGGTCTGGTCCGCGAAGTTGACCGTCCGCCCAAGCACCGAAACGGTCTCGCAGGCCGTGGTCAGGACCAGTGCAATGAGGAAGAGCAGAAAAAAAAAGGCAGGGTTGCGACTCAAGCGCAATGAACAGGCCCTGGCACTGTCGGACCAGAGTGAACCGCGTTCAGCCCGTTCAGAGGACGGCACTCCCTCAGGTTGCAAGCAGCTCCCTCTCGATCGCCCCGCGAAGCTTCTCCGGCTCCATCACCGGAGCGAAGCGCGTTACGCGGTTTCCATCGGAGGAGACCAGGAATTTCGTGAAGTTCCACTTCACCGAATCCCCGAGGAGGCCCCGGGTCCGCCTCCTGAGCTCGACAAAGAGGGGATGCGCCCCTTTCCCGTTCACCTCGACCTTGGACATGAGGGGGAAGGTCACACCGAAATTGAGCGCGCAGAAGCTCGCGATCTCGGAGTCGGAACCGGGCTCCTGGTGGGCGAACTGGTCGCAGGGAACGCCTATGACGACAAGTCCACGATCCATATAGTCTGTATGAAGCTTCTCCAGGCCCTTGTACTGGGGCGTGAATCCACACTTGCTGGCAGTGTTCACGATAAGGAGGGTCTTGCCCGACAGGGAGCGCAGGGGGTATGAAGCACCCTTGTTGCCGCGCAGTTCGAAATCGTGGATGGTCTGGCTCTGCATGGATTCCTCCCCAAGGTGTCTGTCCTGGACTCCGTTGAATGTAAGAAAGGCAGGGCGCAAAGTCAAAGCGTGGATTTCCGGCCCCGGTCAGCGCCTCCGCGACAGCCGGTCCGCCAGGTAGACGATGGACTGGTAGGGTATCCCTCCTCCGAGGCTGAGGCCGATCTCGCAGGTCCTTGAGTTGGAATAACCCGAGCGGCACTCTCCGGGCAACTGTTCCTTCAGTGTTCCCAATGCAGATGAACTCAGCTCGGGATGGAAGAAGACCCGGTCACCCGCCACGCCGCAGCAGCCTATTCCCGTGGGTACTATGACCTTTTCCGCGAGTGCCTCCGCCACTTCGAGGAAGGCCGCCTCGAGGCCCATCTTCCTCGAACTGCAGGTGACATGGATCGCGATGGTCTCTGCCGACCTCCCGATTTCCAGCCTTCCGAGGAGGAAGTTCCGGATGAACTCCACGGGTTCGTAGAGTCCCAGGCGGGGGTCCGCCTTTTCCTTCAGGGTGTGGAGACAGGGGCTCGTGTCGAAAAGCACCGGGTGCTTTCCACCCTCGCTGGCTAGAAGCAGGGCCGCCTCCAGCTCCAGACGCTTTGTTTCGGCTACCTCGAAAAAGCCCTTGCTGCCGAAGGCCATGCCGCAGCAGAGCGAGTCCATGCCCTCGGGAAAGACTACCTCGTAGCCTGCCTTGTCGAGAAGGGACAGCATGGCTTCGTGGAGGCTGCGCTGGTCTGGATCGCCCGGGGCAGGGCCCATGGAGCGGACGATGCAGCTGGGAAAGTAGACGACTTTCAGCAGGCTTCCCTGGACCTGTGTTGGACCGGCAGGCCCTGCCTTGATCGGCGCAGACCTTCTGGGCAGGGCCTTGTTCCACAGGGGGAGGTGATTGCCAGAAAGCCTCCTGGCTGCCCCGCCGAGGAAGGCGAGGGCAGAAGGACCTACTACAGAACGAACTCCGTCAACGGCAAGGAGCCCAGCCCTCATTCCGGCTCCGACAGCGGGGAAGCTCTTCCCCAGGGCCTGCGCCGTAGCCAGCGCGAGGGGACCCCGCATGGCATGCCGGAGCTCCTTCGTGTGCTTTCCCGTATCGATGCCGACAGGGCAGGCTCCGGCGCAGAGCCCGTCGGTCGCACAGGTCTTCTCCCCAAAATAGGCATAGTCCCTGGTAATTCGCTCCATGCGCCCGCCTTCGGTCCCGGATTCACAGAGGCGTGCCAGCTCCCGCGTGACCGCTATCCGCTGCCTCGGGCTCAGGGTGAGATCCTTCGAAGGACAGAGGGGCTCGCAGAAGCCGCATTCGATGCAGCGGTCCACAAGCTCGTGGGCCCGGGGAAGGGGCTTCAAGTCCCCGAGATGGGCCTTCGGCTTGTCCGAGATCACGACTCCGGGATTGAGGAGCCCCTTCGGATCGAAGGCAGCCTTGATCCTCAGCATGAGGGCGTAGATCCGCGAACCCCACTCGAGCTCGACGAAGGGAGCCATGTTGCGTCCCGTGCCGTGCTCCCCCTTCAGGGAACCGTCGTAGCTATGAACAACCATGTCGCATACCGCGTCCATGAAGGCGCTGTAGCGGGCTACCTCGGCAGCGTCTCCGAAATCCTGGGTGAAGACGAAGTGGAGGTTGCCATCGAGGGCATGGCCAAAGATGATGCCCTCGCCGTAGCCATGCCCTGTCATCAGGCTGCGCAGCTCGGTCGTCGCCTCGGCCAGGCCTTCGATCGGGAAGACGACATCCTCGATCACGACTGTCGTGCCGATCTTCCTCATCGCACCGACTGCCGGGAAAAGCCCCTTCCTGATCTTCCAGAGGGCCTCGTACTCGATCTTCCTGTCCGTGAAGGAAGCGGGCAGGACCATCGGAAGCCCGGCTACCATGGCCGTAAGCCCTTCCACGTTCATTGCCAGCCCTGCGGGGCTGGAAGAGCGCGTCTCGACCAGGAGGGCGGTAGCCTGTCCTTCGAGGGACCTCAGGTAGACAGGCATGCCCTCCTTGTCCTCGACCGAGCGGAGGGATGCCCGATCCATCAACTCGACGGCGGAAACAGGGCCTTTCCTGAGGATCATCGTAGCCTGGCAGGCTGTCGAAATGTCGGGAAAGACCATGAGGGCAGAGGCTTTATGGGGATGCTCCACGACGCTGCGATAGGTGATCTCCGCCATGAATCCCAGGGTCCCTTCCGAGCCGATCATGAGGTGGGAGAGGATATCGACAGGATCGTCATGGTCGATAAAGGAGTTGACGCCGTAGCCCGTCGTGTTCTTGATGCTGAACTTCCTGGCGATCCGTCCTTCCAGTTCAGGATCGCGCCGGATCTCCTCGCGGATCAGAGCCAGCTCGGCTGCCAGTGCAGCATGGGTGGCCATGAAGGCCGCGCGTGAAGCCGGATCGCCGGTATCGAGGATGCATCCATCCACCAGGACAACCTTCATGGCTTCGACAGTGCGGTAGCTGTTCTCCGAAGTACCGCAGCACATGCCGCTCGCGTTGTTGGCAGCAATTCCACCGATCATGCAGCTGTCGATGGAGGCGGGATCGGGTCCGATCCTGCGTCCCATCGGCGAAAGGAGCCCGTTGGCCTGGGCTCCGAGGATGCCCGGTTCGAGGGCGATGAGCCTTCCGGAATCGAGGATGCGGTGCTTCCGGAAGCCGCCGGCCTGGACGACGAGGACCGAATCGGAGACCGCCTGCCCGGAGAGGCTCGTGCCCGCCGCGCGGAAGGTAAGGGCTACACCGAACCGGTCCGAAGCCTCGAGCAGGGCCTGCACTTCCTCGATACCGATTACCTTCACGACGATCTTCGGCGTGAGCCGGTAGCAGCTCGCATCGGTGCCCCAGGCGAAGGTCCTAAGCGGATCGGTGAAGATCCTGCCCTCCGGGATGCTCCGGGCCACTGCCCTGTACCAGGCCCGGTAGTTTTCTGGCAGCATGGCCAGGTCGGAGTGCCTGTCCGCGGCCCTCATGGTCTGGGGTAATTCGCCAGTGCGCATTCGGAGATCCTTTTCCGGAAGGGATTGATGTCACCGGGTTCGGCGACATGGAGGCGGTTTGCAAGAAGCGCGATGTTCAGGCCCGAGGGTGGGTTGATGTGGAGGTAACTGCCAGTGAAGCCTGTATGCCCGCAGCCAGAGCCCGGATAGTTCTCTCCGGTCTGGAAGCCAAGTCCACGGCCACCGCCCCGGTCACGCAGGGCTTCCGCAGCGAGGGTCGCATGGATCCATCGCTTCCCGCTCCCGGGCGGCTCCGCCCCGGGAGCCATGATGACGCCGCCGTCCAGCCAGGATTGTCCGAGCCTGCACAGGTCGCGGGCATCCGAGAACACCCCCGCGTGTCCCGCCGTTCCGTCGAAGTAATAGTGACAATTACCATCATTAGGCTCGCCCAGGATCGGGAGTCCCCTGTCCCGCCAGCGGTCGAAGGTGAGTCCGAGGGCAGCAACCATGCCTTCCTCGATGCGGTTGCCTGCCTCCGTGGCCACCGACTGGCCCAGGGGCCTCCTGAATGAAGTCCTGGTCAGGCCCAGGGGCTCAAAGACAAGTTCCGAAACCGCAGCTGCCAGGGCTTTCCCCGTGACAGCCTCGACAATCCTGCCGAGAAGCATGAAATTGAGATCCGAATAGACGACCCCGGCCTGCCGCGGATGGAGTTCCATGACGCGGGCAAGGACCGACTCGAAGGACTGGCCCCGCCGAGTGTAAAACGGATACCAATAGTGAAGGCCTGAGGAATGGGAAAGGAGGGACTCAAGGTCAATTGCTCCGAGGGAGGCCCGCAGGCGCTCACGGGTTTCCGCTTCCATGCCTGTGCCAAGGGCGCTGTGTTCCAGGAGTTCAAGGACCCTGGATCCGAGGGAGCAGGCCCCGGTCGACACCAGGCGCAGGATGGCTGCGGCAGTGAAGAGCTTTGTGACGGAGGCGAGGTCAAAGATCGAATCGGCCTTCATGACTATTCGCTTGGGGCCATCCGCGAGGGCATGGCCGACAGCCTCCTCGAAGAGGAGACGCCCCCCGCGCTCGATCCGCAGCACCGCCCCCGCATAGCGCTTCTCAGCCAGGCCTTCGGCAAGCAAAGCGCTCAGATCACCCGAAGCATGGGCGCTCACGGCCTGGGCCGCTTCTTGATCATCAGTATTTCGGTGATTCCTTCCCGCGCGAAACCCGGCAATCCTCCGGCCTTCGTGTAGCCGTGCCGCTCGTAGAATGCCACCGCTTCCTCATTGAAGTCGGAGACCAGGAGGCACCAGTCCCTGCCCACCTCCTTCGTCCGGGACTCGAACTCCGCAAGAAGGGCCGCGCCGACACCGGTTCCGCGCAGATTTGCATCCACCGCGATGAGGCGGAGGTAGGGAGCCGTAGAGAAGGCGCCACGCGGATCGATCCATGCGAAGCCCACGACACGCCCACCAATTTCCGCGACGAAGATCACGCCTCCAGAAGCCAGGGCTTCCGACAGCTTCGCGGCCATCGAGTCGGGCTCGAATCCGTAGCGTCCGCCGATGGCTGAATCGCAGGCGATGGCCGCGCAGGCCCCGGCATCGGAGGCCAGCATCGGCCTCAGGACCATTTCCATCCTAATTGCCCTGATAAAGGAAGCAGGACACCTCATGGCCAGGTCCGGCAGGACCCGCCCCCCCCGGAGCCGGCGGTGCAAGGCGCGGGGCCTCATGCGC
>JBMOIK010000016.1:0-24762 GCA_049317365.1 Rectinemataceae bacterium
CGCGCCATGATCCGCCCCCGGCCCGGGGGTCTCGGAGCCTTCGCCCGCAGCGCGATAGCCGGGCTTGCCGGGATCGCCTTGATATCCTGCGCTTCAGGGCCAGCCGGAGCGGGAAGGGGAAGCGCAGCGAATTCGCCAGGCAGTCCAGGGGGAGGCCAGACCAAGGGCAGCTCCACTGCTGCGTCTTCTGGCGCCTTGTCCTCAGCCGGAGCGGGCAGCACTGGCGGGACAGCCATCCAGACGGCGACCGTCGCCGCTCCAACCAAGGCCCAGTCCGAGCGCACGGCCATCTCCGAGGCGATCGCCTTCGGCTCTCCCACCTCACTCACCCGGGCCTTCGAATTGATCCGGAACGTGACTGGACTGGACCGCAGCGAGGCCATCCTCCTGGCCTGGGTGGGCGCCAGGGTAGCGACCATTGTCTATCCACTGCGCTCGCCAAGTTTCGTTCCCCAGGATCTCCAGTCCCCAGGAGACATTCCCTCCGGCGCCATTGCCCGCATGGTTTCGGAAGCCCTGTCGGGCCGCGTTCCCGCCCTTCCTCCCGAGAACGCCGGCGATCCCCTGGCCGAGATCCTTCCAGCGCTCTCGGTATTTCGCTCAGACTCGCATGACACCGCGCGGCTCGCCCTTACGGCCCTCGACCGCTTCGAGCACCTCGGCGCGAAATCGGTGCTCCCCGCGATGATACGAGGACTCGACGCCGAGCGCCGCAAGGCCTGGACGGAGAGTCTCGCCTTCTATCTCGCTTCGGTGGATGCAGCCTCCGACGCCTGGCCCTCGGTGATCGGCGCCACCAAGGACTACCTCGCCCTCGGCAAACCTGCCGAGGCCCTCGAGCTGATTTCCAGGACCCCGGAGGACATCCAGAACGACAGTGATTTCAACAGGATACGGGCGGAGGCCCTCTACGAGAACGGGGTCTTCGACAAGGCCGACCCCCTCGTAGCCCAGGCCCTACGCAACGACCCCCTCGATTCCAAGCTCATCCTCATGCGTGCCCACCTCCTGGTGCGCGCGAAACAGTACCAGCAGGCCCTGCCCCTCCTCGACGCCTTTGCGACGGTCGACCTGAATGATCGTACCTATGTGCTTCTCCGCACACTGAGCTCGGAGGGCCTCCGCAACCGCGACGAGGCCCTCCGCTGGTCGCGGAAGGGGATGGAGTCCTTCCCCGGCGATCCGGAGTTCCTTGCGATGACAGCCCGTGTCCTCTTCGGGCAGCAGGGGCTTTCCGCGGAGGCAAAGACTGCTGCCCTCAGCGAGGGACGGGAACTCGCCCGCTCTGCCTTCGACCTGACTGCTGCCAGCGCCCCGGTTCCAGAGCGGCTTTCGCCCCTTCGCCTGGGTGGATGGAAGGGGGCAGGGGGAGAGGCTGCGCGGCTCCTCCTTGAGGAGTCTGCCGTCCGCTTCGACTGGATCAGCGCCTCGCGCTATGTCGATCGCGCCCATGATGCGCCAGGCTTTTCAAACGAGGCCCTGGTCTGCCTGGTGCTCCGGAGGGCGGGGGAGTGGGGCAGGGCGCTCGACCATGCCTCAGAATGGTACCGTCTGAACCCTACTTCGGAGGCTGCCGCCGATGCCTACCTTCGCGCCCTCATCGGTTCGGGCAATACCAAGGCTGCTGAGGATCTCCTTCCCCGCCTCCTCCTCCAGCCCGGTACCACAGCCGGACGTTCGAGCCTTCACTATACCCAGAGCCTTCTTTCCAAGACTGAGGAATCCGCCCTGGCCTCGCTCCGCACTGCCTTGGTCGAAAATGCGGACAATGTGGATGCCCTTTTGGCAATGTACGATATCTGGTTTCGCAGGCAGGACTGGCAGAAGTCCCGCTTCTATCTCAAGCAGGCCCTGGCCCTCGCTCCTATAGATCCGGAGATCATCCGCCGCTCCCGCGACCTGGCCGAAGTCGCCCCGTGAGCCACCCCCTTCCTGCCCATGATCCTGGCATCGCCCTGTATCTGGGCCGCATCCTTCGCCGGTGCAACAGACTCGCGAGGCTCGACCGCGACCCCCTGGCCCTGGTGCGGCCCTTCGGGGAGCTTGCGGACAGGGAGTTAGCCGGACTCGTGGCCTCGACCCTGGCCTTCGGGCAGGTGGACCTCATCATGCGTGCGGTCCGCCAGGCGATGGAGCCCCTCGGGGAGCACCCGGCAGCCGCCCTCGACGCTTTGAAAGACGGGGCAATCCGGAAGACGTGGGGCGCCTTCCAGTACCGCTTCATGCATGGCCCCGACATGGTTGCCCTCCTCCTGGCGGCGAAGCGGGCTCGCGCCCAGTTCGGCGGCCTTGGAGCGATGTTCGCTGAGGGGGACCCCGGCGGGAAGGACATAGTTGCTGCTGTCGGGGAGTTTTCCCGGCGCCTGCGGAGCCTGGGCGGTCCCCTCCGCGAGGGGCTTTTGCCTGACCCGGCGCGTGGCTCTGCCTGCAAGCGCCTCTTCCTCTACCTCCGCTGGATGGTGCGCCGGGACGCCGTCGATCCGGGAGGATGGACGGGCATCAGCCGCGCGCGCCTGGTGATCCCCATCGATGTCCACATGGCACGGATCTGCTCCGCGAGGCTCGGATTCATCCCGAGTCCGGCGGCGACCCTGGCCAATGCCCTCCGCGCAACGGAGGCCTTTCGCCTCTACGCGCCGCGCGACCCGGTTAAATACGACTTTGCCCTCACGCGGCCGGGTATCGATCCACAGGAGGGCGACGCCGCCTGGGGCGTCGGCTGGGGCGTCGCCTGCGACGTCGCCTGCAGCGTCGCCTTCGGCGTGGAAGAAGCCTGCCCCGGGTCGGCGTGACCGCGGGCTTCGGCCTGTGCCCAGCGTGCCCGGCCCCCCAGGGGCGGCTGGCGGGGGCATTCGTTGGCGGCAGGCTCCGTCCTGAGTATCATCATAATCGGAGGATGGAATGGCAGCACTGGTCCTCATCGCGGATGACGAGGAAAAACTTACCTCCATTGTCGCGAGCTACCTCGGGAACTCGGGCTTCGAGACGCTGGTGGCCCACGAGGGGCTGACTGCCTTGGCGCTTTTTCGCGAACGGAAGCCGGACTGCGTGATCCTCGACATCAACATGCCTGGGCTTGACGGCCTTGAGGTAGCGCGGTTGATACGGAAGGAATCCGCGACGCCCATAATCTTCCTGACCGCCCAGGCCGCCGAAGCTGACACGATAGTCGGACTCGAACTGGGGGCTGATGACTATGTCACCAAGCCCTTCAGTCCGCGCGAGCTGGTGTCCCGCGTGCGCGCCGTGCTCAGGCGCTCCCCTCCGAAGGAAGACAGCCCCTCCGAGACAATCTGCCGAGGTGGCCTTTCCATCGATGTCGCGCGGCGCGAGGTCCGGATCGACGGCCAGTCCATGACCCTCACCGCTGCGCAGTTCGACATCCTCCTCCTTCTGGCGCGCTCCCCAGGCCGTGTCTTCCCCCGGCTCGCCATCCTCGAGGCGGCCTCCGGCAGCGATTTCGAGGGCTACGAGCGCACGGTCGATGCCCACGTGAAGAACATCCGCAAGGCCCTCGGCGACGATTCAGGGGAGCCTCGCTTTATCGGGACAGTCCGGGGCGTCGGCTACCGCTTCATCGACTCCGGCGATGCGCCTCGCTAACCGTCTGGCCCTCGCCTTCATCGCGGTCATATCCCTCTTCGCGGCCTCGACTGCGGCGATGCTCGGGGCCTCGACGGAGGGTGCCTTCCGATCCTGGGTGCTGGAGGGGGACCGGAAAAAGGCCGAGGCCTACGCCGCCATCCTCGGGGACTGGCGCTCGGAACATCCCAATTGGGAGGGTATCCAGCCCTGGCTTGCAGGTCTTCCGCGTGTGATGTACGAGGGCCTGGCCAGGGGGCTCTACGGCGATTCGCGGGACAAGCTTGTCCCATCATTTTCCTTCGACACCTTCGGGAAGATCCTGGCCGACCGCATCGTGGTGGCCGATGCCGAGGGCAGGGTGGTCGCCGATACCGCCGTTTCCCTCCTGGGTTCCCTCCACCCGGAGCGTCACCTCATGCAGGGTGTCCCGGTGATGTCGGACTGGAAACGCGTCGGCACTGTCCTGGTGGGCTCGATGGTGGATTCCTCGCTGGGGGATGTCGGTGCCCGCTTCCTTTCGGCCTTCAGCAGCGCCCTCGTCGTCGCCACCCTGGTTTCGGCAGGGCTCGCGCTGATCCTGGGAATCGCGATCTCGCGGAGGGTCACCGCGCGCCTGGCTACGCTCTCCTGGGCTGTTGCCCGAGTCGCCGCCGGCGACCTTCACGCGACTGTCGTCGCCGAGGGAAGGGACGAGATCGCAGCCCTCGCGGTCGCCTTCAACCGCATGACAAGCGAGCTCGCGCGCCTTGAGGACCTTCGCCACCGCATCATCGCCGACTCGGCCCACGAGCTCCGCACGCCCGTCACGCTGATCCGGGGCGCAGTCGAGGCCATGATCGACGGGGTCTTTCCCACCGACCGCGAGAACCTCGAATCGGTGCACGAGGAAACGATGCGCCTGTCCCTCCTCATCGACATGCTGGGCGAACTCGAGGCCATCGATTCCGGAGAACTGCGGATCGAAGCCCAGAGCATCGACCCCCTTGCCATCGCGGGAAGGGCGGCAGTCCTCTTCGCCCACCAGGCCAGGGGCAGGGACATCTCGGTCTGCGCAGGCGGCGAGGAGGTCCCCGGCGCGCGGGGCGACGCCCTCCGGCTCGGCGAGATCGTGCACAACCTCGTTTCCAATGCTGTCAAATATACCCCCCGCGGGGGCACGGTCGAGATCGGCGTCGCACGCGAGGGCGGTGCCGGGGGCTTTTCCATCACCGTGGAGGACTCGGGCCCCGGCATTCCCGAATCCGAGCGCGAGCGCATCTTCGAGCGCTTCTACCGCCTCGACCGCTCTCGCTCGCGGGAGACCGGCGGGCGGGGCCTGGGGCTGGCGATCGCCCTCGAAATCGCCAAGGCGCACGGTGGGGCCATCGAAGTCGGATCCTCCCAATTGGGTGGGTCTTCGTTCAAGGTGGGGATTCCGGCCGCCCCGGTGGGCGGCCCTCCCCCTGGACTCTAGCCGCTCCTACTTCACCAGGCTCCGGAGCACCGTGTGCAGTATCCCGCCGTTCCTGTAGTAATTCACTTCGACCTTCGTGTTGAGGAGGGCCTCCGCCTGGAACTGGATCATCTGGCCATCTGCCTTGGTGGCTTTGATGGTGAGCTTCGCCCTCGGTGCGATGGCATCGGACAGGCCTTCGATGTCGATGAGCTCGCTGCCATCGAGGCCCAGTTTTTCGGCGTTCTGGCCATCGACGAAGCGGAGGGGCAGGACGCCCATGCCGACGAGGTTGGAACGGTGGATGCGCTCGAAGCTTTCGGCGATGACGGCGCGTACGCCCTGGAGGAGGGGACCCTTGGCGGCCCAGTCGCGGCTCGAGCCGGTACCATACTCCTTGCCGGCGATGACAACGGTCTTCTTCCCCTCCGACTGGTAGCGCATGGCGGTGTCGTAGATGCTGGCGACCTCGCCCGAGGGATGGTGCTCCGACCAATTGCCTTCTTTCGGTGCGACCATCTGGTTTTTGAGGCGGATGTTCGCGAAGGTACCGCGCACCATCACAAGGTCGTTGCCGCGCCGGGCTCCATAGGAATTGAACTCATCGGGCGTGACCCCGAGCTCCTGGAGGTATTTTCCTGCTGGGCTCTTCGCGTCGATGTTGCCCGCCGGTGAGATATGGTCGGTGGTGATGGAGTCGCGGAAGATGCCAAGGATGCGGGCGCCAGTGATGGCCGTGATGGAACCGGGCGCTTTTTTCATGCCCTGGAAATAGGGAGGATGGTGTATATAGGTTGATTTTGGGTCCCAGGCGAAGAGCTCGCCCTCGCGCACCTTGATCGCCTTCCATTCCCTGGAACCCTCGAAGACTCCGGCATAGCGCTCGCCGAACATCTTCGAGGTGACACTGGAGGCGACGAGGTCCGCGATCTCCTTCGATGTCGGCCAGACGTCCCGGAGGTACACGGGTCCCTTTGAACCCTGACCAATTGGGTCTGTATCGAGGTTGATGTCGACGGTTCCAGCCAGGGCGTAGGCCACCACGAGGGGAGGGGAGGCGAGGTAGTTGGCCTTGACCAGGGGGTGGACCCGTCCCTCGAAGTTGCGGTTGCCCGAAATTACGGCGGCGCCTACGAGGTCGGCTTCCGTGACCGCCTTCGCGACCTTTTCGGGGAGGGGGCCCGAGTTGCCGATGCAGGTCATGCAGCCGTAGCCGGTCACGTTGAAGCCGATCGCTTCGAGGCTCTGGAGGAGGCCTGCAGCGACGAGGTACTCGGTGACGACCCGCGATCCGGGGGAGAGGCTCGTCTTGACCCAGGGCTTGGGAGCTATGCCGAGGGCAGAGGCCTTTTTCGCGACGAGGCCGGCGGCGATCATCACGGAAGGATTGCTGGTATTGGTACAACTTGTGATGGCCGCCAGCACGACGGCCCCGTGTCCCATCTCAAGGCCATCGACCTGGGCGCTGGCCTTGAGCGAGGCGGCAGGCAGTTCGTAGCCGCCGTCCTTGACCGTGGCGGAGAGCGCAGCCTTGAATACTGATTTCATGTCGCTGAGGGCGACGCGGTCCTGGGGGCGCTTGGGGCCGGCGAGGGAGGGGACGACGGTCCCGAGGTCGAGCTCGAGGCTGTCAGTGAACTCGGGGTCGGGGGCACCGGCTTCGCGGAAGAGGCCCTGGGCCCTGCAGTAGGCTTCGGTCAGTTCGATGAGCTCTGCGGGCCTGTTTGAAAGCCGCATGTAGCGCAGCGTTTCCGCGTCCACGGGGAAGAAGCCCATGGTCGCCCCGTATTCAGGCGCCATGTTCGCGATGGTGGCGCGGTCGGGGAGGGCCATGGCCTCGAGGCCGGGCCCGAAAAACTCCACGAACTTGTCCACCACGCCCTTCGTGCGGAGCATCTGCGTGACCAGGAGGACCAGGTCGGTGGCCGTTACCCCGTCCTTCAGCCTGCCTGAGAGCCTGAATCCGATGACATCGGGGAGGAGCATGTCCATGGGCTGGCCGAGCATGACAGCTTCGGCCTCGATGCCGCCCACGCCCCAGCCGACGACGCCGAGGCCGTTGATCATGGTTGTGTGGGAATCGGTCCCCACGCAGGAATCAGGGAAGGCCAGGGTTTCGCCGTCCATGACGCGGGTGGCGACGCAGCTGGCGAGGTACTCGAGGTTGACCTGATGGACGATGCCCGTCATCGGCGGCACGACCCTGAAGTTGTCAAAGGCTTTCTGGCCCCAGCGGAGGAACTCGTAGCGCTCCTTGTTGCGCCTGAACTCGATGGCGGTGTTCTTGTCCAGGGCGCTGACCCCGGAAGCATCTGCCGCTCCGAAGTTGTCGACATGGATGGAGTGGTCGATGACGAGGTCGACCGGCACGAGGGGATTGATCTTCTTCGGGTCGCCACCGAGGGCCGCCACCGCGTCGCGCATGGCGGCCAGGTCCACGACCGCCGGCACGCCGGTGAGGTCCTGCATCACGACACGGGCAGGGAGAAAGGGAATGCCGGGGCGCTCGCCCTTCGGGCTCCAGGCGGCGATGCGCTTGACGTCGTCCCGGGTGATCTCGACATCGTTGCACTGCCTGAGGGCAGCCTCGAGCATGACCCGGATGGAGTAGGGAAGCTTCGCGAGTTTCACGAGTCCGGCCTTCTCGAGGGCGTCAAGCCTGAAAACCGAGTAGCTCGTTCCGCCGACCTTCAACTCTGACTTTGCTGAGAATAAATCCTGCATAATTGCTCCTTAAAAGGAATTCTGCCATCGGGGCACGGAGAGTCGTGTGCATCACATGATCCCCGGAAGCACAGGCACAGTCTAGTGTCGCTTTACCCCTCTGTCCAAGGAAAATTGCCAGGCGGAGCAGTGTAGGACAGAGGCTGACAACACTTTCAACAGCCTTCCTACATACGGATCGGGGGGAAGGGGGCACACTCCGACAACAATCAGGGTTCCTCTCCGGGACCCTACAAGGAGAGCAGATGAAGAAGACCCTCGTCGCCATCGCCGGAATCGCACTTGCCCTTAGCGTGGCCGCCCCGATGGCGGCCGCCCCCTATCCCTCGAAGCCCCTCGAGATCATGGTGTCCAACAAGCCGGGTTCCGGCTGGGACGCCCTCGCCCGCGCCGTCAACATGACACTCGAGAAGGAGAAGCTCTATCCCCAGCCCATGTCCGTGACGAACAAGGAAGGCGGCGGCGGCACTGTCGGCTTTATCTACACCCTTTCCCAGGCCAAGAACGACTATTTTATCCTCCCCTTCTCCCCGCCCATCCTCATCAAGACCATCGACACGACCCTCCAGGGTTCCTACAAGGACATCCTCCCCCTGGCCATGCTCACGACCGACTACGAATGCGTCGTGGTCAAGGCCGACTCGCCCTTCAAGAACCTCAAGGAACTGCTTGATGCCCTCAAGAAGGATCCGGGCACCTACAAATTCGCCGGCGGTTCCAGCCCCGGTTCGATGGACCACCTCTCCTTCCTCAAGATCGCCCTGGCCTACGGGATCGATCCCTCCAAGCTCATCTACGTCGCCTTCTCCGGCGGCGGCGAGGCCATGACCACCCTCCTGGGCGGGAACGTCGCCTTCCTTTCCACCGACACCGGCACCGTCAAGGGTCAGCTCGAGGCTGGCACTGTCCGCGTCCTGGGCATTTCCGCCGGAGTCCGCCGACCGGGCGCCTTCAAGGATGTCCCGACCGTCAAGGAAGCAGCTGGAGTCAACGTGACCTTCGATGTCTGGCGCGGCATGTTCGCAGCACCCGGAATGTCCAAGGAAGCCCAGGCCTGGTGGGCCGCCACCTTCAAGAAGATGGTCACCACCGCCACCTGGAAAGATCAGCTGGAGAAGAACGTCTGGAGCGACGGCTACATGGCCCAGGCTGATTTCGCCAAGTTCCTCGACGCCGACTACCTGACCTTCAAGGACATCATGGTCAAGGTCGGACTCATCAGCAAGTAAGAGCAGCCTTCCCGAAGCCAGGCCGGCGGCGGGGCGCATGACGTGCCCGAGTCGCCGGCCCTTTTTCAAGGAGCAATCCCATGGCCACCTCCAAGCGAGAAGACCGGATCGCGAGCGTCCTTGTCGCGCTGTTTTCCGTAGCCTTCCTCATGGCTGCCTTCGACATCCACAAGCCCATCTACAGACAGCAGCTCGGCCCCGACGGCTTCCCGAAGGCCATAGGCTTCCTCATGACCGGACTTTCAGTCATCTACCTCTTCCAGGCCTTCCTCGGGAAGATCAAGGATGACGAAAAGCGCGCCGAGATGATCGGAGCCGAGGAGAAGCTCGAGGACAAGGCCAACTTCAAGCTGATGGGCCTGGTCCTCCTGGACATGGTGGCCTACGCCCTCCTCTTTGTGCCCCTGGGTTTTGCGATCTCCACCTTCCTTGCGCTGATGGCAGGCATCCTCATCCTTGACCGGCGCCATATCCTCCGTGATGTCATCATTTCCCTCGTGGGCAGTTTCGGCATCTATTTCGCCTTCAGTCTGCTGCTCCGCGTCGACCTGCCGAAGGGGCCCCTGACCCTTCTCGGGCTCTAGGAAGGAAGGAAAAAATGGATTATTTCTTCCACAATGTCGCCCTCGGTTTCGGAGTCGCAGGCACCCCGATCAACCTCCTCTTGGCCTTTGTCGGCGTGTTCATGGGAACCATCATCGGGGTGCTTCCCGGCATCGGGCCGATGACGGGCATAGCCCTCCTGATCCCCCTGGCCTTCAGCCTCAGCATGCCCCCGACCTCGGCCATCATCTTGATGGCGGGCATCTACTATGGGGCCATGTACGGCGGTTCGACCACCTCGATCCTGGTCAACACCCCCGGTGAGTCCTCCTCGGTCGTCACCTGCATCGACGGGAACAGGATGGCCAAGAACGGGCGCGCCGGTCCCGCCCTCGCGGCCGCAGCCATAGGATCCTTCATAGCCGGTACCTTCGCCACCATCATGCTGATGCTCTTCGGGCCCCTGATCGCGCAGATAGCCCTGAAATTCGGGCCGCCGGAGTTCTTCGCCCTCATGGTGGCGGGACTCACGGTCGTGACCAGCCTCGCGGGACGCTCCATCGTGAAGGCCCTCCTTGCCACGCTTTTCGGCCTGGCCATAGCGATGGTCGGCATCGACCTCCAGTCCTCGGTCCCCCGCTTCACCTTCGGCAACATACGCTTCATGGACGGCATCGAGTTCCTGGTCGTCGCAATTGGTCTCTTCGCCATCACCGAGGTCTTCGTCAACCTCGTCGAGATGAGCAAGGCCACGAAGGTCGAGCTCATCAAGATCAAGGGCGGGCTCATGCTCACCCGGGAGGACTGGAAGCACTTCTGGCCATCCTGCGGGCGCGGGACGATCTCCGGCTTCTTTGTCGGGGGCGTCGCGGGCGCAGGTGCGGCTGTGGCGAGCTTCGTGGCCTACGGCCTCGAGAAGAAGGTGGCGAGGCGGCGGGCCCTCCTGGGTACCGGCATCATCGAGGGAGTCACTGCCCCCGAGGCGGCCAACAACGCGGCTGCGGGAGGTTCCCTCATCCACCTCCTCTGCCTCGGCATTCCCGGCTCGGGCACGACGGCCATCATGCTCGGCGCCCTCATCATGCTGGGGCTCCAGCCCGGGCCGATGTTGTTCACCGCCCAGCCCGAATTCGTCTGGGGCCTCATCGCCTCGATGTATATCGGCAACGTAATGCTCCTCGTGCTCAACCTCCCCCTGGTCGGCATGTGGGTAAAGCTCCTGGACATACCCCAGTACCTCCTGACGATGTTCATAGTGCTGTTCTCCTTCATGGGCGTATTCACGGCCAACAACGCGGTGGAGGACCTCTTCATCATGATCGTCTTCGGCCTCATCGGCTTCGGCTTCAAGAAGGCCGACATCCCGGCCGCCCCGGTCATCCTGGGCATGGTCCTCGGCAAGATGATGGAAGAAAAGATGCGCCAGTCCCTCATCATCTCCGATGGAAGCATCGCCATCTTCTTCAACCGTCCCATCGCCTGCTTTTTCATGATTCTCGCCTTCATCTCGATAACCAATCCCTACTGGAAGTATATCCCGATGGGGTTCCGGGCCCTCTTGGGAAGGGGAAAGAAGGCACTATGATAATCGATGCGACCCTGGGAAGGGCCTTCGCTCCCGGTGGGACGCTTAGGGCCTCGATCAACCTCGGGAACCCCCTTCTGGCGCAGCGGGGACAGGAGGGCGCAGCGCCCACGGGCCTGTCGGTGGAACTCGCGGGCGAACTGGCCGCCCGCCTGGGCCTCGGCCTCGAATTCGTCTGCTTCGAAGGGGCCGCCGCTTCGGTGGAGGCGCTCCGCGAGGGTCGTGCGGACCTAGGCTTTTTCGCTGTCGACCCGGAGCGTGGAGCAGGATTGCGCTTCAGCAGGCCTTATGTGCTCATCGAAGGTTCCTATCTAGTACGATCGGATTCGCCCATCCTGTCCAACGACGAGGTCGATCGCGGGGGAATCCGAGTCGTGGTGGGCAAGGGCAGCGCCTACGACCTCTTCCTGAGCAGGACGATCAAAAGCGCGGAACTTGTACGCGCGCCCAGCTCTCCGGCAGTGGTCGGGACCTTCCTTGAGGGGGGCTACGAGGTGGCTGCCGGCGTGAGGCAGCAGCTCGAGGCTGACAGCGGGAAGGTGCTCGACGCAGCGGGCAGGCCCTTCCTCCGGCTCCTGCCTGGGCGCTTTATGATCATCGAGCAGGCTATGGCGGTACCGGCCGCCCGGGACCCTGCAGTCGGCGAAGCACTCGAGGCCTTTGTCGCTGACATCAAGGCTTCAGGCTTCCTTGGCACCTGCATCGCGCGCCTGGGCCTACGGGGCCTCACTCAAGCGGATTCACGAGCCTGAAGCCCGAGAGCCTCCGAAAATCGCTGTCGCTGCTGGCCATGGTCGCTCCCTGCTCGATGGCGAGGGCCGCGAGGTGGATGTCGGTTGTCATCGAAGAGCCAGCAGCGCTTGCCTCGAAGAGCCCGCGCATGATCCGCACATGGCGCAGTCCTGGCACGATATATTTGACCCGCCCCGTATCGAGCCATTCTGCGACGACATCGAGGAGGATGGCGGGGCTTACGGGGCGGACCACCACCTTGGGATTGGACAGGATGCGGACAAAACCAAGGGCGACAACAGGAGCCAGCCCCACGGTTTCAGGGCCGTTGAGGCTGTCCTCCCACCAAAGCCGGGCGCGCTCATACCAGGGTGAGGCAGTATTATAGGCGTAGACGACGAGGTTGAGGTCGGGAAGGATCACGCCTCGTCCCCGCCGCCGTCGGCAAGCTCGTTGAGCTTCCCGAGGTCGATACCGGGCTGGAAGCCGGCATCGAAGGCTCTCACGCTATAGCGGGGGGGAGACTCTGCAACCGAAAGCGCCTCAAGGCCCCGGGAAAGCACGAGGTTGACTGCCTCCTTGTAGGAGCAGTGCTCGCTTTCCGCGAGCTTCCGGACGCGCTGATCGGTATCGTCCTCGATGGTCAGGGTGGATCTCATACTGACATCATGGCACAAATAAGCAAGATGTCAAGACATCAATGAATTGTTTCCCCCCCCTCAGCCCCTGACCCCCAGGATCTCATAGGCGACAGTCGGCTGTGCCATGCCCTTGAGTGAAAGCGGGGCGAGGGCCTGCCCCTCGTAGGCTGCCTTCACCAGTTCCCAGGTCCGTCCGGAAACGACGATCTTTCCCGGACCCCCGCTCGACTCCAGCCGCGAGGCGAGGTTGACGGTGCTCCCGAAGATCGTGTAGGTGAGCTGCGAACTCGAGCCGAAATTGCCGACCGTGCAGGGGCCGGTTGCCATCCCGATGCGTATTCCGAGCGACTCCTCGATGCCAAGCTTCTTCCATTCAGAGACTACCAGCGGAATCTCAGCCTGCATCTCGAGGGCCATGGCCACGCAGGCGACGGCGTCCTCGCGGAGGCCCTGGCTCTCGGGATCACCGAAAAAGACCATGACCGAATCGCCTATGAATTTGTCGAGGGTGCCGCGGTGCCTGGCCACGATCCGTGCCATCGCCTCGAAGTAGCTGTTCAGGGCCAGGGTGAGGGCTTCGGGGCCCAGGCGCTCGGATTTCGGGGTGAAGTCCTCGATGTCGGAGAACATCACCGTGAGTTCCTTCCGCTGCGAGCCGATCTTGCCGGCGATCGAGCCCGCCCTGATGCCCTCGACCAGTTCGGGCGAGAGGTAGGAGGAATAATGGCGGCTCAAGCCCTCGAGGGCGAGGCGGGCAGCCCGGAGTTCCAGGTGGTTCCTGACGCGCTGTATCACGATCGTCGGGCTGATGGGCTTGGTGATGTAGTCGATGGCACCCATCCCGAGTCCCTTTGCCTCGTTCTGCTCGTCGGTCATCGCAGTTACGAAGATCACCGGGATGCCAGCGGTTTCCCCGTCTGCCTTGAGCCTGGCGCAGACCTCGTAGCCGTCCATCCCGGGCATCATGATGTCGAGGAGGATGATGTCAGGCTTTACTGCGCCCCGGCAGATCTCCAGCGCCTTGGGTCCCGAGGTCGCGACGCGGATGGCGAACTCCGCGCCGAGCACTTCCTTGAGCACCATGATGTTGTCCGGGCTGTCGTCCACGACGAGCACTATCTTCGCAGCCAGGGACAGTTCGGGATTTGCATTCATGATTGACATATTCATGGCCTGCTTTCCGCCCCGCTGCCCTGGTCTTCGGATAGCCTGGCGATGGCCGCAAGGGCGGCCTCGAAATCGAAGTTCCGCACGAGGCTGTCCAGCCTGGTGAAGGCACTTCCCAGGGAGGCTGACAGGAAGGCGGCTTCGGCCTCCACGAAGTCGGTGGCCTTGGCGTCGTTGTCAGCCAGGAGGGCCGAGAGCTTTCCGAGGATCTCCTGGAGCCTCCCGGCGTCTTCCTTGCCGATCGCAGCGACGCCTGGCTCCACCGGAAAGAGGCTGTCGAGGGCGTCGATGAGGGGGATGAGCCTGTCGTCCACGGCAGCCTTCCGCTCTTCGACCGAGAGCGCATTTTCCTGCGCACGGATCGCGGTCTCGAGCCTCTCCGCCTCCTTCTGCAGTCCTGTCGCGCCGATGTTCCCCGAGACTGCCTTGAGGGTGTGCGCGAGGCGCTCGGCATCGGCCATGTTCCCGACCCCGATCGCCGCGTCGAGCGCTCCGCTGGTTTCCTTCTGCCCCGAGGCGAATTTGCGCAGCATTGCTACATACGCCTTCCTCTTGCCCAGGACGCGGCTGAGGCCCAGCTTCATGTCCACTCCGGGGATGTCAGGAGGAAGCCATGTAGAGGCGCTCTCCTTGGCCGGATCCGGCTGCGGAGGCAGAGGGAGGGCTGCCTCTTCGATGGGCTTTCTTCCTGAACGGGTGCCGATCCAGTGCCGGAGCCGCGAGAAAAGCAGCTCGGGATCGATTGGCTTGACCACGTGGTCGTTCATCCCCGCGGCAAGGCAGCGATCGCGGTCGACCTGCTGCGCACTGGCGGTCATGGCAATTATGGGCAATCCTGCGAAGGCCGGATCCTTCCGGATCTCGATCGTGGCAGTGATGCCGTCCATCACCGGCATCTGCATATCCATCAGAACGGCGTCGTATTTCCCCTTTTTGACCTTTTGCAGCGCGATCTCGCCGTTCCCCGCGAATTCCACCAGGACGCCGACCTCGCCCAGGAGCCCGGCGGCGACTTCCTGGTTGAGCTCGTTGTCCTCGACCAGAAGCACGCGGGCACCGCTCAGCGCCGAGATGAGTTCTACCGGCGCAGAAAGGGGATTCGTCCCGGCTTGCCTGGCGGCATCGGGATGACCGAGCACCTGCATGCTCGTGTCGAATAGCAGTGATTGGTTGACGGGCTTGATGAGGACGCTGTCAAAGCCCGACTCCAGGGTCTGCTGCATGACCTCTTCCCGTCCATAGGCCGTGATCATCACCAGGTGCGGAGCCGGTTCGAGGCCGAGGGCCTTGATCCTCCGTCCCGCCTCGATGCCGTCCATGCCGGGCATCTGCCAGTCGAGGAAGACGATCTCATAGGGCTCGCCAGAGCGGGCTGCACGTGCCACCTCGATGATGGCCTCGGCGCCGGAGGCCGAGTCGCCGACCTGGAAGCTCATGGCAGAAAGCAGGTGCGCAAGCACGGCACGCGCCGTCTGGTTGTCGTCCACGACCAGCATGCGCCTGCCCCTGAGGTCCGCGGCGGGCATCAGCCTGCTCCCCCTTTCGACACCCTGGCCCAGGCGCGCCGTGAACCAGAAGGTCGAGCCCCTGCCGAATTCGCTGTCCACGCCGACATCGCCCGCCATGAGGGTGGCCAGGCGCTTGGAGATAGCCAGGCCGAGCCCGGTGCCTCCGAATTTCCGCGTGGTCGAGGTGTCGGCCTGCTGGAAGCTCTGGAAAAGGAGGGCGCACTGCTCGGGTGTGAGCCCGATGCCGGTGTCGCGGACCTCGAAGCGCAGCATGACTCCTTCGTCGTCCTCGGCGACAAGGGCGATCCTGATCTCGATCTCGCCGGACTCCGTGAACTTCACCGCGTTGTTCGCGTAATTGATGAGGATCTGTCCGACGCGGAGGGGGTCGCCCATGAGCTGGTTGGGGACTTCCTTGGCCACGTCGAAGACCAGTTCGAGGCCCTTGGCGGCGGCCTTGTCGCCGATGAGGGTGGCGACATTGTCGAGGACCTTCTCGAGCTCGAAGTCGATGTTCTCAATTGTGAGCTTTCCCGCCTCGATCTTGGAGAAGTCAAGGATGTCGTTGATGATGCCCAGGAGGTGCTGGCTGGAAGCCTGGATCTTGCGGAGGTAATCGCGCTGCTTCGGCGACATCTCGGCCTTCATCGCCAGGTGGGACATCCCGATGATGGCGTTCATCGGGGTTCGTATCTCGTGGCTCATGTTGGCCAGGAAATCCGATTTCATCCTCGTCGCCTCCTCGGCGACCTCCTTCGCGGCCGCGAGTTCACGCTCTGCCTGCTTGCTCCTGGTTATGTCGATCAGCCAGCCGAGGATGGCGGGTTCGCCTTCCCAGTCCATTGCCATGTAGGTGGCCAGGAGGTCGCGGGGATTCTGGCGGCGATCCCACATCTGAAGCTCGTGGTCCTTGAGCATCTGGCCCTCGTGGACGGAGCCGGCGACCGTCGCTGCCTCGGTGGGATCGACGTAGCGGTCATCCACGGATTTGCCGACCTCCGCGACGATGAGGTGCGCGAGGCGGGGGTTCACGAAGCGCATGATGCCACCGACGCTGATGCCCACGCCGACGGGTGCCGTCTCCAGGATATGGTTGAAGCGCGCCCGCTCCATCTCCACCTGGAGCTCGATGCGCTTGCGCTCGGTGATGTCGATGAGCCAGACCAGGACGGCCTGCTCGCCCTCCCACTGCGAAAGCATGTAGGTTGCCAGGAATTCCTTGGGCTGGCCCCCGGGTCCGAAGAGCCTGAGTTCGAAATTGCGCATGATCCCGTGCACGTTGAGCGCGTCGAGGATCATGTCGCTGTCCTGGGGATCGACGTAGATGTCGATCATGTCCGTGTCCTGCCCGACGCCGATCATGGCCTCGAAGGCCGGATTGACCATGCGGATGATGCTGTCCACGGAGATGACGAAGCCGATCGGCGAGGTGTCGAGGATTTCCTGGAGGCGGGCCTTCTCCTTCAGGAGTTCCTCGCCGCCAGCCCGGATGCTCTCCTGCTGCACGGCCAGCTCGGCTGCCTGGTCCTCGAGCGAGCGCGACTGCTCCTGGCTCCAGGCCAGCAGTTCCTCCGTCTTGAGCGCTCCCATGAGGAGCTCAAGGCGCGGCGAGAAGGTCGTGGAGACCTCCTCGATGAGCGCGCCGATCCTCCCGTCGAAGTCGGTGAAGGTGGCGAGTTCGACGACCGCCAGCACCTTCTCCTTCCCGATGATGGGAATTATGACGATCGCCGTGGCCATGGCCGATCCGAGCCCGGTTCCGATGCCGATGTAGCCGGCCGGGATGTCCTTCAGGATGATCGTGCCCCCGTCCTTGGCCGCCTGGCCGAGGATGCCCAGGCCCAGGGCAAACTGGACCTCGCTTGCAGGATCGCGTCCGTAGCCTCCCACGCAGCGGAATTCGTCCCCGTGCCCGTCGCGCATGTAGAAGTTGCCCCGGCCCGCGCGGAGGAGGGGAGCCAGTCCCGAGAGCAGCACATCGCCGAAGCCCCCGAAGGAGTCGATGTGCTGGAGCGCCTCGGAGATCTCCGACAGGCCCTGCTTGACCCATCGCTGCCTTTCGATCTCCTCGCCCATCCTGCGGTAGTCCTCGAGTGCGCGCGCCAGGTCCCCGATCTCCGATTGCTCCCCCAGATGCCCGTAGCGCAGCCCGTGGTCTCCCTTGAGGAGGGCCAGCGTCCTGTCGGTGAGGTCGACGATGGGATCTATGAGCTTCCGCCGGTAGAAGACACGGAAGGCCGCCAGGATCGCCAGGAGGTTCACCACGACGGCAAGGCCGGAGATGAGCGACTGGAGGAAAGAGGCCGAGGTCAGGCCTGCGATCCGGGTGTCGAGCCGTGTTCGCAGGGTTGCCTGCAAGGCGCTCCCACCCCTGTCGATGCTGTCCGCGTAACCAAGCGCCGGTTCGCCAAAGATCAAGCCGACGGAGCCTGCCATATCTCCCTTCTCCCGGAGGTCCATGGCGGAAACCAGGGTGTCGACGAGGCTGTCGGAGTAGTGCTTGATGTCTTCGACGAGATTGCGCTCCCCGGCCGTCAGCCCGAGTCTGACGAGGGACTGGACCGCTTCCTCGCGGCTTTTCCCCTGGAGGTACTCGTGTTCGAAGCTGTCACGGTAGCGCCCTTCCCCGGTGGTGACATAGGCCTCCGCGTCCTTGCGCAGCGACTCGCTGCCTTTCTGCAGGAGCTGGGCGGCTTCGTTGAGGCCCAGGAGCATGAGGAAGGAGGAGCGGCGCGCCTCGAGGAGGAGGGAGGAGCTGATGATGGAAGCCAGCGTGACGACCGCGAAGACCGATATGACCAGCGTTATCAGGTTGCTGCCTAGCCGTATTTTCAAAGTCGGCCTCCCGCGAGTCCCCCGGGCCTGGTTCCGGGGAACGGATATCCGCCAGGAACGATTCCTGAGCTGCTTTCGCACCGGCGACACGGATCTGCGGGGCAGTATAGATGAATACCGCATAACTCGCCAGCGGAATAGCGCCGGCAGGGCAGCCCGCCGGCGCGGTCGGAGGGCTCCGGTCTTCCGGGTCTCAATCCCCGACGAGGCCGTGCTTGAACGCGTAATGCGTCAATTGAGCGTTGTTTTCCATGCCCATCTTCGCCAGGATCCTTGCGCGGTAGGTGCTCACCGTCTTTACCGACAGGGCGAGCATCTCCGAGACCTCGCCGATGGTCTTGCCCGAGGAGAGCATGCGGAAGACCTGGTATTCCCGGTCCGAGAGCGACTCGTGGGGCAGGGCTGTACCCGAGCCGGCCATCTCGTCGAGCAGCAGCTCCTGGGCCTTCTGCGAGAGGTAGCGCCTGCCCGCCACCACGGTCTTCACGGCCTCCACGATCTCGGCCGGATCGCCCGCCTTGTTGAGGCAGCCGGAGGCGCCAAGCCTGAAGGCGCGGATCGCGTACTGCTCCTCGGGCTGTATCGAAAGTATTATGATATGTGTAAGTGGATCTATATCCTTGATGGCGCGGATGAGGTCGAGGCCGTCGCGGCCCGGCATCGAGACGTCCAGGATCACGACGTCGTAGCGCTTGGCGCTGGCCATCTCGAGGGCCCGGGTCCCGTCGTCCGCCTCGTCGATGCCCTGGACTTGGAGGTTTTCCGCAAGGAGCTGGGACAGGCCCTTCCTTATCAGGAAGTGGTCGTCGGCGACGAGGATGCGCAACATCATGGGTTCCTCCGGTACTCTTTTGCGCCACCGGTTCCGGCTGCGCTGGCGCCGTCGGAGGCCCGGCGGGCAAGGCGGGCGAGGGGCAGGGTGGCCAGGAGGCGCGTGCCCGCCCCCGGCGAGCCTGAGATCCTGATGCCGCCGCCGAGGGAGGCGCAGCGTTCGCGCATGCCTATGAGGCCGAAGGAATCCTCGGCCCTGTCGGCGCCTTCGGGCAGGCCGACCCCGTCGTCCGCAATCTCGAGGACGGCGTCCCCTCCCTCCACGCGCAGTTCGACCCGGACCTGGCAGGGGCCGGCGTGCCGCGCCACATTGGACAGGGCTTCCTGGAGCACGCGGAAGAGGGCGGTGGCTGCCTCGTCGCCACACTGGGGGAAGTCCCCGGCAACCTCGACGGCTGCCTGTATGCCCGTGCGCCGGCCGAAGTCCCTCGCGTACCAGCGCACGGTCTCGGCAACCGAGAGGGAATCGAGGGCGACCGGCCTGAACTTCGTCGCCACGTTCTTCACTTCGGAAATGGCCCGGGCTATGGAGTCGCGCATCTCGTCGACCCGGGGAGCCCTTTCCTCGCTGCTGGCCTCGGGATGGCTGGCCAGCCAGAAGGCCTGGAGGTTGAGCACCACCAGGTGCTGTCCGATGCCGTCGTGCACCTCGCGGGCCGCGTCCGTGCGCTCCTCCTCGCGGGCCAGCTCGATGTGGCGCGAGAATTTCACGAGGAGGGCATTGCGCGCGTGGAGGGTGCGAATCCGGAACAGGATGAGTGACGCCACGGCGGCGCCGAGGACCAGGGCGACGAGGGCGCCAAACCAGGGCCTCAGCCAGAAGGGCGCGACGACCTGGATGCTCAGCCTTGCGGCAGACTGGCTCCAGATGCCGTTGCCGTCCGACCCGGTGACAGCCAGAACCCAGGTACCTGGCGCCAGGGGGGCGATGTAACCGGTGTTGACATGTCCCAACTGGGTCCAATTGGCCTGCCTTCCCTCGATGCGCATCGCGTAGCGGTTGCGGGCAGGGGCGACGTAGTCCAGGACCCCGATGGTGAAGGACAGGCCCGCGTTGCGCCAGTCGAGCAGGAGGTCGCCGTTCGCCCTGCGACGCACCAGCCCCGAGCCGTGGGCCACGACGCCGGTGATGGCGACCGAAGGCGGGGCGGCCCGGCTGTCGATGGCCACCGGATCGAAGCTCGACAGGCCGTCGGGGCCACCGAACCAGAGACTGCCATCCGAGGCTCGGAGGTAGGAATTCTGGGAGAGTTCCGAACCAGCCAGCCCGTCCTCGAGCCCGTAGCTCAGCCAGGTGCCCGAGTCCGGAATCCAGCGGGACAGCCCGATCTGGGTCGAGATCCACAGTTCGCCACTCGCCGACTCGACGATCCCGTTGACCGTCGCGGCCGCCAGCCCCTCCTCCTCGCCAATGCGTTCGAAAAGGCCCCGCGCCTCGTCGAAGCGTTCCAGCCCTGCGCCGCCTGTGCCTATCCAGATGCGCCTCGCTGAATCCTCGAAGATCGCGTTCACGCTCGAATCGGCGAGCGAACCTGCCTTCCCTGCTTCGGGTCCATAGGAGACAAAGGTCTTTCCGTCCTCGAGAAGGCGCGAGATGCCTCCGTCCCAGGTGGCGACCCAGAGCCTCTTCCTCGAGTCCCTGAAGACGCTGCGCACCGAGGCTCCTCGGAGCGAGGATGGCGAAAAAGGGTCGGGTCTGTGGTGGATGAATGTGTCGGATCCGGGGGCAAGCCAGTCGAGGCCCCCGCCCTCGGTGCCGATCCAGAGCCCACCGTCGGCTTCCTCAAGGATGCACCACACCACGTTGGAGCCGAGGCTCCCGGCATCCTCGCCATGGCGCCACTGCCGGAGCTTCCCGTCGGGGGCAAGGGCAAAGAGTCCCGCACCGTCGGTACCGTACCAGATGGTGCCATCCTTGGCCACATTCACGGCGTAGACCTTGCGTTCGTCGCCCGTCTTCCCTGTGCCCGGAACCGTCCGCACGGAGCCGTCCCGCCGGTCGAGCTCGACGAGGCCGAGGCCATCTGTCCCCGCGAGGATCTTCCCGTCGCGCTTTTCGGCGAGGCCGCGGAGCCCTCTGAGGCGGGTGCCGTCGACCATCGTCTCATGGCGGGAAAAGGCCGCCGAGCGCGGGTTGTAGGCACGGGCGCCGCCGTCCTTGAGGCCAGCCCACATCAGGCCGCTGCGGTCGCGGTAGAGGGCACGGACATTGGCCGAAGCCTGGGGGCCAGGAAGCGAGAGGGCGCGGGTCCCAGGGTCGATCGTACCAATTCCCGCTTCTGCCCATCCCACCCAGATCGCACCTGAATCGTCCTCGCCCAGGGCGCGCACGGCCTGTCGTGGCGCACCCTCGCGCGGCAGGGATGCGTGCGCGAAGCCCTCCCCCGAGCGCAGGTCGACGGTCCCATCCCCGAGCCCGACCCAGAGCCTCCCCCTGGAGTCGACCAGGAGGGATCGCACCGTATCCGAACCCAGGCTCGCGGGATTTCCGGCTTCGTGCATGTGCGGAATGGTACGGAGCTCCGGCGTGACCTCGAAGAGTCCCGAACCCTCGGTGCCGACCCACATCGTGCCGTCGGGGGTCCTCGCGATGCAGCGGACGGGCGCGGCCGGCACCCTGTCGCCCCCCGATACGTCGGGAGGCCAGAGCCGCTGCACCTTTCCGCTCTTCGGATCGACGATGTTGACCACCCCGTCAGCGCTGCCCGCCCAGATCCGTCCCTCGGCATCCCGCCCCAGGGCAAAGACGCGGTCGGAACTCAGGCGCTCAGGATCGGAGGGGTCCGCCCTCCATGTGCTCCAGCCCTCGGTCACCATGTCGAAGCGCGACAGGCCACCCCCATCGGTCGCCACCCAGAGGCAGCCATCGCCCTCCATCAGGGAGAAGATGACCGAGGCCGAGAGGGAGGCCTGGTCATGCCGCGGCCTCCAGGTCGTGAAGGTCTCGCCGTCCCAGCGCGACAGCCCCCCGAAGGTGCCGAACCACATGAGGCCCCGGGAGTCCTGGCGAATGCAGTACACCGAAGAATTCGCCAGTCCCGCGGAGATTCCGAGGCTGTAATAGCGGAGCACGGAGGGGTCGGAGGCCGAGAGTCGGAGCAGCGAAAGGGTCGCGAAGACTATCCCGGCCAGCATGCGGCAAGCCTGGTTCAGGGCCGCATCCCACTTTCGCCATGGCCGACTTCACCGCGGCCGAGGTAGCGGAAGGCGGCTATGGTAACGTCGTCGTCCGAAGGCGCGGCCTGGCTGTAGACAGCGAGCTCCGCGATGAGGGAACACACGATGTCCATGGTCGCCGCCTCCGCCCCGAGGTTCCGGCAGGCTGCGTGGAAGGACTGAAGGAGGCGGTCCTGTCCGTACATCTGTCCCTGGAAATTCCTGGCTTCGATGAGGCCGTCCGTCGTCGCCAGAAGGACATCCTTCCGCTCAAGGGATATGAAGCTCTGGGTGAGCGAGACCTCCTCGAAGGCGCCCAGGATCATTCCCCTCTCCTCGAGCCGGAAGACACGGTCCTCATCCTGCCTGTAGACGAAGACCGGCGGATGACCGCAGTTGACGTAGCGGAGCATGCCGTTCTCGAGATCGACGATACCGAAGAAGGCCGTGGCATAGAGCCCGGAATCCCCCGTGACCGCGCAGAGGTCCGAGTTCACGTCGCGGCAGATCGCGTCTGCGTCGAGGCCCCAGCGTGCGTGTGTCCTGAAGGCCGCCTTCAGGAACATGGTGATGAGGGCGGGCGGTATGCCGTGCCCCGACACGTCGGCGATCACGATGGCCCAGGCGTGGAGTCCGACCCGGAAAAAGTCGTAGATGTCGCCGCCGACCTTGTCCTTGCTCTCGAAGTGGCCGGCGAAGTCGATCTCTTCGCAGCGGGAGGTCTCCAGCTGCGAGGGCAGGAGCTGGAGCTGCACGCGCCGCGCCGCGTCGAGGTCGCGCTGGATCTCATCATTCTTGGCCTGGAGCGCTTCGTAGGCCCGCGAGAGCTCGCGCGAGCGCTGGGCCGTTCTCTCGTTTTCCGCGCGGACGTGGGTTTCCCAGTCGATGCCGATCTGGTTGACGAGCTTGCCGAGGATGCCAGCGAGGGGCACGTCGTCGCGGATCGAGACCTTGAAGTTGATGTCCTCGGTCTTGCGGGCCGCCAATTCGTCGGCCATGTGCTCGAGCGCGTCCAGGAAGTTCTCGAGCGTCGTAGCCTCTTCGGCGTCATGGCCGGAAGGATCCATGCCTGGAGTGTAGCCGATTCAGGATGTTTTCGCGAGATTGAATTCAGCGTGCGGGGAAACCGAGTTTCAGCGCCTGGATGTGCCAGTACGGGCATCGGCCGACGGCGGCAGCTCGGCATCGACGATCCAGGACAGGAGGCGATCGAGCCTGGAGAGCCGGAGCTGCCTGAGCGCCTCTCCGGCAAGCTCATAGTCCCTGAGCGCGGCGTCGCGCATCCAGGAATAACCGAACAAGCGCCAATCGAGTCCATTCCAGAGCACCTGGTTGATGTGGTACCTGATGGTAAAGTCATCCTTCCATGCAAGGCGGGCTTCATCATCGATCTTCTTGAAGCTTCCTGACTCGCCGAAAAGCAGGTCGAGCTGTACCGAGATCCTCGCAATGCCCTCGCGGTAGGCCTTGTTGCGCTCGAAGGCCCTGTGGTTCACAGGAAAGCTCCGCGCAACGAGGTCACGCAGCTCGGAGGCGAGAATCTGTCCGTCGAAGGCAACAATCGGGGCGGCCGCCGCGTTCGTGCCAGTTTCCTGGGGGCGGAGGGCCATCTCGGCGAGGAGCTTTTCCGACCTGGCGAGCTCCTCCCTCAGGGCCGCAAAATCGATGCCGCCGCCTTCGATATCGGCCGCGCGTGAATCGCTCACTCCCCGCGAAGCCATCGCGTCCGGATGGTAGCGCTTCACGAGGCTTCGATAGATGCGGCGGAGGTCGCCGCGATTTTTGACCCTCCCCTGTGTGACAAGGTCGCTGAGGAAGCTCATGCTCTCAGTGGGTGCCGAGGTTCAGCCATCATGGCTTCGGTATTCCTTCCAGATGGCGCGACGAGCCCGCTTATCGACGATGCCAACGAAGGGGCTTGACTGCCGGAGCTGTACGCCGCACTCCGAGGTATCAAGCAGGACTTGTCTCACATTTTCCCAAGTACCGCGAAGGACGATCTGCCACTCCCTCATCGCAGGAGTCATTCCGGCGATTTCAAGCCAGCACTCACAGCTTGCCCGCGCACGCTCCAGCCCCGCATGGGCAGGATCCTGATCGACCACTGTTACGATGGCGCGCGCCAGGCTGAGGCTCCTCTGGTCGATTTCGGCATGGCTACGCAGGCTGGGTTCCTCCTGTCGGCAATGATATCCCGGTGCACAGGTCGGGGCAACGCCTCTGGTGAATGCCCTGAGGAAAGGAGTGTAGCGACAGCCGAACGTGGGTAGCTTGTTAGCTGCAGTAAGTCCGTGCGTCTTCTCGCTTAAGTTTCTCTTCAATAAATTCCGGAGCAATATCAGCTCCATTTTCCCATTCGATAGTTCCAAATGCTTTTGATATCTGATATTTCCTAAATAATTCTATATTTCTCAATGGTTCGAAAACTGGACCCCATAGTTCATCCTTAAAGTCAATTATGCCACATTGGCCGCTATTCAGAGTTATCCTTATCTTGTAGTCTTCGATATATTCAGCTCCAACTACTTCAAGAAACATTAGGACCGCCTTATTCCAATGGTGGAATGTTCTTTAGGGGTTCATGCTTTTTCGCTAACTCCCAATCACTTAATAATTCGTCTCTATGCAGTTCATACCATTCCATTACTGCATTCAATGCCCGCTTGGGGAATTTCCCTTCGACAATTCCTGTTTGTTTCTCTACCATAATTTTGAACTCCCCATAAACTGCATGAAAATGCGGAGGTGCATGGTCATCATACAGGAGTGCTATGATAATTCCTAAAAAAAATAG
>JBMOIK010000017.1:0-24448 GCA_049317365.1 Rectinemataceae bacterium
CCTCCTCGAGGGTCCCTACCAGTACGGCTTTGTGCTCAACGTTCCCGCAGCCCTCCCCTGGAGTACCGACAACCTCGAAGCCATGAAGCGCGCAATGCCCGCTGGCGCCGACTTCACCGTGATGGGCATCGGCCGCTCGAGCCTGCCCGCCCAGTACGGAGCCATCGCCGCCGGCGGCTGGATCAGGGTTGGCTTCGAGGACAATGTGTTCTACGCAAAGGGCCGACTGGCGAAATCCAACGCCGAACTGGTGGAGCGGGCGGCGCGCATCGCCCGGGAAGCCCAGCTGGAACCGGCCACGCCGGATGATGTTCGTAATTACCTGAAACTACGAGGATAGGTCCATGCAGCAATATCTGAGCCACGATTACAGGCGCATTCCCCTCTACAAGGACGTCCAGCCAGGGCAGTGGAACGACTGGCGATGGCAGATGCGGAACGACATCAAGGACGTGGAAACCCTCGCCCAGGTCGTCCAGCTCTCCGAAGCGGACAAGGCCGATGTCTCCGAGGTGCTCAAGCGCTTCAAGATGGCGATTACGCCCTATTATGCGAGCCTCATCGATCCGGTAAACCCGGTCTGTCCCGTGCGCCTGCAGGCTGTCCCCCGTCTCCCCGAGACCCATGATGACGAAAGCGACTCGGACGATCCCCTCCACGAGGACGCCGACTCGCCGGTGCCGGGCCTGACGCACCGCTACCCCGACCGCGCCCTCCTCCTGGTCACGCACATCTGTTCCATGAACTGCCGCCACTGCACCAGGCGGCGCCTGGTGGGCGAGGACGACGTGACCATGAACGAGGAGAACATCGAGAAGGCCATCGCCTACATCCGGAAGACGCCGATCATCAGGGACGTCATCGTCTCCGGCGGCGACCCCCTGGTGCTGTCCGACGACAAGCTCGAGGGCATCCTCTCGCGCCTGCGTGCCATCCCCCACGTGGAGATCATCCGCATCGGTACGCGGACCCCGGTCGTCATGCCGATGCGGATCACCGATGAACTTGTCACAATGCTACGGAAATACCAGCCCATCTACGTGAACACGCACTTCAACCATCCGAAGGAGATCACGGCAGACGCGAAGGCGGCCCTCGACAGGCTCGCCGACGCGGGCCTGCCTTTGGGCAACCAGTCGGTGCTCCTCCGCGACGTGAACGACTGCCCGACCCTCATGAAGAAGCTCGTGCAGAAGCTCCTGTCCGTGCGGGTCCGCCCCTACTACATCTACCAATGCGACCTTTCCCGGGGCATTTCCCACTTCCGTACGAGTGTTTCGAAGGGCATCGAGATCATCGAGAACCTTCGCGGGCACACCTCGGGCCTTGCGGTGCCGACCTTCGTCATCGATGCGCCAGGCGGAGGCGGGAAGACCCCCGCCATGCCCAACTACCTCATAACATCGAACGAGAAGCGGGTCGTCCTTCGCAATTACGAGGGTGTCATCACGACCTACGACGAACCGGGCCAGTACGTCGAGGACTGCGGCCAGTGCCGCATCTGTGACGACGAGCCCTGGCTCAGGCCCACCTGCGGCGTGGCGCGCCTCCTCGAGGGCAGCCAGAAGACGATAGAGCCCGCCAACCTCGTGCGCGGCGACCGCAGCGCCTCCATCGCGATGGAAGGCAGACAGGACAGGCCCCGCAAGGGCGGTCACTGAGGTCCGGGATGCGCCAGCTCGGCTCAGGCGACTTCGCCGGCCGCGTCACCTTCATCACGGGTCCTGGGCGTTCCTCGGGAAAGACCAGCCTCCTCAATGCCTCCCTTGCCATGCTCAGGCAGGAAGGAGAGCGTCCTGGCTTCCTGGCTGTCGGATTCGAGGGGAGCGCGAAGGCCCTTGGGGAGGGGGCGGCCGCGCAGGATGGAGCCCAGGTGAGGCTCCATGCCGAGGGACCCCGCATCCATGTCGAGCCGGGGGAGATCTTCGTCGGCGCCGGAGCCTGGCTACGGGGCTCGGGCCTCATGCCGGAGGTCCTGGCCGCGCTGTCGGGGAGCGGCGCCCTCGGAAGGCTCGCCCTCGTGCGTGCCAGAAGGGCGGGCGAAGCCGTGCTCGTGGGCCCCGACTCCAACGAGGCCATCGCCCAGGCCATCACAATTATGAGGAATGAATGGGAGGTGTCCACCGTGCTCGTCGATGGTGCCCTCGACCGGGTGACCCAGGTGGCAAGCTTTGATGGGGCGCGTTTCCTCGCGGCAGTCATGGTCGACCGTGCAGGCCTGGCTGCGACCCTCTCCTGGATGCGCAGGACCCTTGCGCTGTCGGCGCTGCCGACGCTCGGGGCGGCCGAAGGCGGTGCAGGGCTCCTTGCCCTCGACGGCCCCCTTACCCGCGCCGCAGCCGAGGGCCTGCCACCCTGGGCGACTACCCTGCTGGTCGATGACCTCACCAAGGTCTTCCTGGGCGGCCAGGGTTTGTCCATGTTCCTCCGAACGCGGACCCTGGCGGTGCGGAGGAAAATCGAGTTCGGCGGCTTCGTGGTCTCCCTGAGGGGCATCGGTGCCGGGGAGCTCAGAGAAGCAATTGGTACTTCAATTCCTGGAGAACTGCTTTTTGCAAGCCCCTGCGAGGTCCAGGATGCCGCCTGAGCAGGCCCCGCCAGGTTCCCGGCCTCCTGTCGCCAGCTCTTCGGCGCGCTCCTTTTCTCGGGTCGATGATTTCCTCGCTGGCTGGAAACCCCTCACGCCCTGGGGCCGGGACCGCCGCGAAGCCAGGGTCGTGTACGGGGACGCCGCTTCCATCGAGGCCATCCTCGATCAGGGCGAAGCCTGGATGGCATTTGAGGGACGCCTGCACAGCTCTGGCAGGGAGGCCGCGCTCGACCGGATCGCCTGGCACCTGGGCCGGGCAGTGCGCCTGCCCGAGGGTCTGGGAGGGAGGGAAGGCGCATTCGACCTCGTCGAGATCCAGGCAGTCAGAAAATTCCTGTACAACTATTCGGGTATCATGGCCCTCCTCGACGGGGCTGCCCTCGCGGCCTTTGCGATGGTCGAAGCTCCCCAGGCTCTCCGCTCCCTCCTGGACGCGGGGGGAGGGGAGGGCGAGACCTTTGCCATCGGTAGCGCCTTTGACGCAGGCTTGCCTCCGCTCCGGGCAGCGATCGCAGCCATCGGGTCGGAGATAGCCAAAGCAATTGGGTCCCGGGATTCCTCCCTCCTGCAATCAAGCGGCCTGGCCTTCGCGGGGAGGGACTTCCTGATCCTGCCCGTCGGCGATGCCCGGGTCAGCGCCGGGATGGCTGCGGGACTCCTCGAAGTGTCTCCCTGGGATGGGCTTTCCCACCAGGTGAGGCCACGGGCCGACGCTTCGATACTGGCCCTCGAGGACAGGGAGGCCCTCCTTCTGGCCCGTGAGCGCGAGGTGGAGGCGGAGGTCCTCCTCCGGATCTCGGCCGCCATGGCGGCCGAGGCCGAGACCCTGGGACGCTGCGTGCGCGGCCTTGCGGAACTCGACCTCGCGCGTTCGCGGGCAGCCCTCGCTTCAGGCGGCTCCTTCGTCCGTCCGATCTTCGCTGCCGGCGAGGACCTCGTGATCGAGGCCGGACGCCTCGCTCCCCTGGAGAGCGAGTGCGGTGAAGCTGGCCAGCGATATACAGCATTGGATCTTTCCCTGAGCGAACGCGCGGCCCTCGTCTTCGGCTCCAACATGGGCGGGAAGACGGTGGCGCTCAAGACCGTCCTCTTCCTCCAGATCCTCGCGCAGTCCGGCTTCCACCTGCCCGCGCGCTCGTGGAGCGGACCCGTCTATCCCCTCATCCACTACGTCGGCGAGGGTGGCACCGGAGCCTCGGTCCTGGTCAAGGAATTCGCAGCGCTCCGCCCGCCCTGGACCTCCGCGGGGAAGCCAGACATCGACAAGCCAGGCGGGCTCGCGGGGGGACTTTCTGGCTTCGGCCGCGAGATCCGTTCCTTCGTCGAGGCCAGCGAGTGGGCCACTCCTGGCGCACTCCTTGCCTTCGACGAGTTTGCGCGGACGACGAGTTCGGCTGAGGCCGAGGCCCTCCTGTCGGCCATTCTCGAGCATGTCGCCGCCCGGGCTGGAATGAAGTGCCTGTTCTCGACGCATTTCAGGGGAGTCGCGCGCCTCGAAGGCGTACGCATGCTCAGGATGCGCGGCCTCGACCGCGCGGCCGCGGCGCTTGCGGCCACGGAACTCGCGGGTGGGGGAGACCTCGTCGCTCGGGTGAACGCACTCATGAGATATGAATTGATCGAGGATTCGGGCGAGGACGGGGCTTCTGACGCCATCGCCATCGCCGAACTACTGGGCCTGGACCCTCGCATCGTCGCGCGGGCCGAAGATCACCATCGACTCGCCCGCCTGGGGCGGCAAGGGAAGCGGCAATGCCGGAAATAAGGAACAAGTTAGGATTGTCCGTGGAACGGATCGGGAAGGCGAGGGAACTCGCGACGAGGATCGCACAGCCCGTGCTCGAGTTCGTCGGACGCAACACGACGGTCACTGTCGAACGCGCGACCCTCAGGCTGGTCGGCGCCGACGGGGCCGACCCCGACGGTGTGCCGGTGCCGAACCTCATCGTCGACCAGCTCCAGAACTCCGGCCGGCTCGAGGGCGGCTCTCTCCTCTGGTATGTCAACGCGCTCATGCGGACGGGTGAAAGCTGCGCGGGCCTCAATGCGAGGGTGGCAGCGGGCCTTCGCATCGGGGAGCTTCCCCTCGGGGACGAGGAGGCCATCAGGAAGCGTGGCCTTGAGCTTGCGAAGTCGGGCCTCGAACTCGTGGCGGTCAACCGCGCCAGGCGCGACTCGATGATGGAAAGGTGGAAGGGGAGGAACAACGATCCCCTCCTCTACCTTATCGTAGCAACTGGTAACATCCACGAGGATGTCAAGCAGGCGAGGGCCGCCGCCTCGCAGGGAGCGGATGTCATCGCAGTCATCCGCACGACGGCGCAGAGCCTCCTGGACTACGTGCCCTACGGCGCGACCACCGAGGGCTTCGGCGGCACCTACGCGACGCAGGAGAACTTCCGCATCATGCGCGCCGCCCTCGACGAGGTTTCTGAGAAGGAGGGCCGCTACATCTGGCTGACCAACTACGCCTCGGGCCTCTGCATGCCGGAGATCGCGGCGATGGGCGCCCTCGAGCGCCTGGACATGATGCTCAACGACTCGATGTACGGCATCCTCTTCCGCGACATCAATCCCTACAGGACCTTCGTCGACCAGAATTTCAGCCGCATGATCAATGCCTGGGCAGGCATTGTCATCAACACGGGAGAGGACAACTACCTGACCACCAGCGATGCGGTGGAGAGCGCACACACGGTCCTGGCCAGCCAGTTCCTCAACGAGCGCCTCGCCTACGCCGCGGGCCTTCCCGCCAGGCAGATGGGCCTCGGCCACGCCTTCGAGATGGACCCGACACTGAAGGATGGCTTTCTCCTTGAGTTTGCGCAGGCCCAGATGGCCAGGGAGATCTTTCCCGAGCACCCCCTCAAGTACATGCCGCCGACGAAATTCATGTCCGGCGACATCTTCAAGGGCCTGGCGATGGACACCCTGTTCAACTTCGTGTCGAAGGCTACGGGCCAGGGCATCCACCTCCTGGGCATGCTCACCGAGGCCATCCATACGCCCTTCATGATGGACCGCTTCATCGCCGTGGAGAACGCCCGCTACGTGATGGGCAGCATCTCCAGCCTGGCCGACGAGATCGAGTTCAGGAAGGATGGCATGATTGTGAAGAGGGCCCACGAGGTCCTCGAGCAGACGGTCGCCTTCCTGGGCGAAGTGGAGCGGACCGGACTCCTCGATTCCATCGCGAAGGGATTCTTCGCGGATGTAAAGCGCCCGCGGGACGGGGGCAAGGGCCTTGACGGCCTCGTGGAGAAGGGGGACGGCTACTGGAACCCCGTCGAGGACGGACTGCGCGAAGGCCTTGGCCTCCGCCCCGGCAGTCCACCCCCACCTGCCGGCGGGAAGGAGTAGAAACATGGCCCAACTAGTACGACCCTATGGCGACACCCTCGACGACGGCAAGGTCCAGCTTTCCTTCACACTCCCCGTGCCCGATGGACCCAAGGCCCTCGAGGCTGCACGGCTCCTCGTGGGCTCCTGGGGCTTCCACGACTGCGAGGTGGCGCACTCGTCGGCGATGTCCGACGAGTTCACCTTTTTCGTTGCCTATGCGAAGGCCGGAACAGGCATCGATTTCGATAGCGTGGTCCCGGACGCCGCCGATGGCGGAGCCTCCCTGTCGATGGATGAGGTCAACGATTACATCCGTGCCAACATCGGGCGCAAGGTAGTGGTGGTCGGCGCCTGCACGGGCTTTGACGCCCATACCGTGGGCATCGACGCGATCATGAACATGAAGGGTTTCAACCACCACTACGGACTCGAACGCTATCCCATGCTGGAGACCCACAATCTGGGCGCCCAGGTGCCGAATGAGAAGCTTGTGGAGTTCGCGGCCAAGGTGAAGGCGGACGTACTCCTTGTCTCCCAGGTCGTCACGCAGAAGGACGTCCACATCGCGAACATGACAGAGTTGGTTGAATTGCTCGAGGCGCGGGGCGAGCGCTCCCGCTATGTCTGCGTGGCCGGGGGGCCGAGGATCTCCAACAAGCTCGCGGTCGAGCTCGGTTACGACGTGGGCTTCGGTCGCGGGTCCTACGCGAACGACGTGGCCACCTGGGTGGTGCGCCGCATGGTGGAGAAGGCCCGGGCCTGAAGGTCGAAGCTTTCCCCTTGCGGGAACGCAAAAAGGGCGTTATCCTGATCTCGAGTTGAGAGTTGATTCATATCTCAGGTCACGGGGGGATCCATATGGGCAAGACAGCGATTATCGGCGCCAGCAATACGAAATTCGGGAACCTGGTCAAAAAGAACAAGGAAACCGGCGAGGTGACTGACCTTGTTTCCATCTATGAGCTGATCAACGAGGCGGGCAAGGCAGCCCTGGCCGACGCGGGCCTCGAAGGCAAGGATGTCGATGGAGTGTGGGTGGGCAGCTGCGCTCCCGGCCTCTTCGCCAACCAGGAACACATCGCAGCCATGGCTGCCGAAATCGATCCGGTCGGCCTCCGCTTCAAGCCCTTCAGCCGTGTGGAGGACGCCTGCGCCTCCGGTTCGGTAGCCTTGTACCAGGCCATCTACGCCCTCGAGTCAGGCCGCGCCAGGGTTGCCCTTGTGCTCGGCGTCGAAAAGATGAACCTCCTCGACACCAAGGGCGTCACCCATGCCCTGGCGACCTGCTCGCACTGGCCCACCGAGGGGCTTTCAGGCATGACCTTTCCCGCCCTTTTCGCCGAGTACGCCAAGGGTTATGCGAAACGCTATGGCATCTCCGACGAGAAACTCAGGCGCTACCTGGCGGCTGTCGCGGCCCTGGGCTATAAAAACGGCCTCGACAATCCGCTGGCCCATTTCGGCAAGGGCGGTCCCTCGGACAAGCTCCAATTGGTGACAGCAGAGGCCATCCTGGGCTTGCCTGACGAAAAGAATCCCATGATCGCCGAGCCTCTCCGTCTCCATGACTGCTCACTCATCTCCGACGGGGCTGCCGCCGTAGTGCTCATGCGCCTGGATGATGCGAAGGCCTCTGGCAAGAAATACTCCGAGATAGCGGGCTTTGCCCAGGTCGGTGAGCGCATGGCCATCACTGTCCGTCCCAACATGTACGAACTGACAGCGGGCAAGCTCGCGGTGCAGAAGGCCTTTGCCGAGGCGAAGATTACAACTGGCGACATCGACCTGGCCGAGCTGCACGACTGCTTCACCATCAACCAGATCCTCTCCACCGAGGCCCTCGGATTCTCGGCCGACGGCCAGGCGGGCGAGGACTACGCGAAGGGCCGCTTCGGCCGCGAGGATCGGCCCTGCGTGAACCTCTCAGGTGGCCTCAAGGCCAAGGGGCATCCTGTTGGCGCCACCGGAGTATCCATGCACGCCCTCATCCACAAGCAGCTCACCGGAGTGCCCATCGGAGCGGCCCCGGCAAAGGCGCCCTCGGTCGGCGTCGTGTTCAATGTGGGCGGCTCCGGGGTGACGAACTGCGTGACGGTGCTCAAAGCCGGGAAATGAGCCTGGCGATCCGGCATGACGCAGTGCTCGTCAGTGCTCGTCAGTGCGGACAAGGGCCTGGCGCGCTGGAAGGGTGTCGAGCTCGAGATTGTGGAGTAGCGGGGCAGCCTCAGAACTCCCGCGCCGCCTTGTACATCGCCACGATATTGGCGGTGGGGATATCCGCCTGGAAGTTGTGCGTCGAACCGAGGAAGAAACCGCCCCCCGGCGCCATGACCTCGATCAGCTCACGAACGCTGTCGGCGACCTGTTCCGGCGTACCGTGGGGAAGGAGGTCCTGTTCGTCCACGCCGCCTGAAAAGCAGAGGCGGTCGCCGAACTCAGCCTTCAGTTCACGGGGGATCATGCCAGCGGCTGTCACCTGGATGGGGTCGAGGACGTCGACTCCCACGTCTATCAAATCCGGAATCAGTTCTCGTATCGAGCCGCAGCTGTGCTGGTAATAGCGCGAGCCATGGCTCTTGGGGATCCGGCTCAAGGCCAGAAGCGAGGGGCGGATGAACTCGAGCCACTGGGGACGCCCGAAGAGGAGACCCCGCTGGGCCCCATAATCCTCGCCGATGCGGTAGAAGTCGATGCGGCTACCTGCGACCGCGTAGAGCCTTTCTATGTACTCGAGGTTGAAGGCCAGGATCCGATCGGCAAGCGCATGAAAGAACTCCGGATTGATGAGCATGTCCGTCATGGTGCGTTCCATGCCGACCAGGAACTGGATGGTGGCCAGGACACCGGGCGAGGCGACTCCTGGCGCTGTCATGGTTGCGTAGTCACGATACCGCTCCAGTTGGGCATTGATGGAGCTGAAGTCGAACCACTCAAGCTTCGGCCAGGGATAGTCGTCGAGGGCTGAAGGATCCTCGATGCCCTCGAGGGGGAAGGCCACCGGTTCCCACTGCCCGCCGTGGCCTGCCTCGACCCACGCGTATTCGACACCCCAGATATCCCTCTGCCGCCCTGCGGTCCTGTCTTCAAGGGCAGGTCCGACATAGAGGGGGGCAATCCAGCGGAAATCGATATCGAGAAGCTCAAGGAGTTCGTCGCGGCTGCCCGCTCCCAGGTCGCGGCAGAGGCGGGTTTCCACCTCCGGCACGTCGCGATAGAAGAGGGGAACGCGGTCGGTCTCCTCGTGGCGCGAGGCCGCGGGGACCCGCTCTCGTGCTGTCACATCCCCTCCCTTCTGTGCGTCATGCGATGCTGACTGTCTGCCGGGCTGCTATTTCACTAGGTGGCAGGACACGGCGTGTTCCACCCCATCGATGGTCCTGGTTATGAGCTTCGGGACTTCGGTCCTGCAGATCCCTTGGCATTCGGGGCAGCGCGGGTGGAAGTGGCAGCCGCCCGGAGGATTGACGGGGCTCGGTACGTCGCCCTGGAGGGGGCTCCGCTTTTTCCGCCGCGAGAGATCGGCTACAGGGATGGCCGCAAGGAGGGCCTTGGTGTAGGGGTGGAGGGCTCCGGCGAAGAGCCTGTCGGTCTCGGTCAGCTCCACGATGCGGCCGAGGTACATGACGGCGATGCGGTCGCTCAAGTACTCCACCACGGATAAGTTATGAGTTATGAAGATATAGGTCAGGTTCATCTCGTTCTTGAGACGGAGGAGGAGCTGGAGGACCTGGGCCTGGATCGACACGTCGAGGGCCGAGACGGCCTCGTCGCAGACGATGAGTTCGGGATTCACGGAGAGCGCGCGGGCGATGCCGATGCGCTGGCGCTGCCCGCCTGAGAACTCGTTGGGGTAGCGCGTCATGTGCTCGCGCTGGAGGTTGACCGATACGAGGAGGTCACCGATGATTTTTTCGCGGTCGGCCCGCTTCCTGACGCCGAAGCGCTTCAGGGGCTCCTCGAGGGAGCCGAAGATGGTGAAGGCGGGATTGAGGCTCGAGTAAGGGTCCTGGAAGACGATCTGCAGGGTCTTCCTGGCCAGGTCGAGTTCCTTCCGCGAGAGCTTCATGAGGTCCTGAGTGCCCTCCTTGAAGGCGTATTCCATGCTTCCCGCAGTGGGTTTTACGAGCTGGAGGAGGGATTTGCCGAGGGTGGTCTTGCCGCAGCCTGACTCGCCCACGAGCCCGATGATCTCGCCCCGGTAGACGTCGAGGTCGACGCCATCGACGGCCTTGACGTTTCCGGAGCTGCGGTTGAAGACGCCTGACCTGAGGGGAAAGTAGGTCTTGACTCCCCGCATCCTCACGAGGACTTCCTTTTCAGCGCCCATCGTGGAGGACCTCCCGGTGTTTCCGGCACATCACCCGGTGGACTCCGTCTACCAGGGCTTCCTCCGGCATGGACAGCTGGCACTCCGGCCCGGCATAGTCGCAGCGGGGCTGGAACTGGCAACCCTTGGGCCTGTCGAAGGAATCGGGCGTGCTGCCGCGGATGGGGTCGAGCTTCTGGTTCTTGCCCCTGCCCAATATCGGTATGGACTTCAGGAGGGCCTTGGTATAGGGATGGGCCGGCCTGGCCAATACATCCTCGATCGTTCCGAATTCCACGATGCTGCCCATGTACATGACTGCCACCTCGTCCGCCAGCTCCGCCACCACGCCCATGTCGTGGGTGATCAGCAGTATGGCGGTCCCGCGCTCCGTCTTCAGGCTTTCCATCAATTCGAAGATCTGGGCCTGTATGGAGACGTCGAGGGCTGTGGTGGGTTCGTCGGCGATGAGGACCTTCGGCGCGCAGGCCATGGCCATGGCGATCATGCCCCTCTGGCGCATGCCACCGGAGAACTGGTGGGGGTACTCGTGGACGCGCCGCTCGGGCAGGGGTATGCCCATATCCCGTAATAGTTGCACCGACCTGGCCGTGGCTGCCCTTTTCCTGAGGGACGGGTCGTGGGCCTGGAGCATCTCGTTGATCTGGAAGCCGATGGAATAGACGGGGTTCAAGGCGGTCATCGGATCCTGGAAGATGATCGCGATGTCTTGCCCGCGGAGCTTCCGCATCTGTCGGCCGTTCCGCTCGAGCCTGTCGATCCTGATCTCGCCCTCGGGCCCGAGGTAGCTGATGCTGCCACCCTCGATACGGGACAGCTCGGGCAGGAGCCGCATGATGGCGTTGGCCGTGACCGACTTGCCGCAGCCTGACTCCCCAACGACGCAGAGGGTACGTCCCTTCCTGATGTCGAAGGAGATCCCGTTCAGGACGCGGTTGCAGCGCTGGTTGGTGTAGAAGTGGACGTGGAGGTCCTTCACCCGTATGATGGTATCGTCCTGCGTAGTTGTGTCCATCTGTCTAGCCCATCTGCGAGGGATCGGCCGCGTCGCGCAGGCCGTCACCGATGAAGTTGATGGCCAGCACGAAGACAGTCAGCGCGCTGCCTACGGGCAGCCAGATCCACCAGCTGTCGCGGAGGATGGTGATGTTCTGTGCGGGGCTCAGTATGTTGCCCCAGGTCGCGATGTTGGAGGGCACGCCGAGTCCGAGGAAGCTCAGGGCCGATTCCTGGAGGATGAACATGGCGGTGCTGAGGGTTATGTTGACGAAGATGGGACCAACGGCGTTGGGCAACATGTGCTTGAATGCGATGATGAGGTCACTGATGCCAAAGGCCCTGAGGGCCTGCACGAAATCCTCTTCCCTGATCGAGAGCATCTGGCTCCGTGTCATGCGGTACATGCTCGGCCAGCCGGTCAGCACGAAGATGAAGATGATGTTCCAGAGGCTCTGGCCCGTGATGGACACAAGTATGAGGACCAGGATGATCTGGGGGAAGCTCATGAGGAGCTCCGACAGCTTCATGACCGCCCCGTCGAGGAAGCCGCCCTTGTAGCCGGCGTAGGTGCCGAGGGTGACCCCGATCAGGGCGGCCCCGATGGCGCTTCCGAGGCCCACCAGGATCGAGAGCCTCCCCCCGTACAGGATCCTCGCCCAGATGTCGCGGCCGATCTGGTCGGTGCCCATGATGTGGGTCGCGTTCGGCGCAGCCAGGCGGTTCCGGAGGTCGACCGTGGTCGAGGACCAGTGCGTGAACAGGGGCGCGAAGACGCACATGACCAGTATCGCGAGGAATATCAGGCCGCCGACAAAGGCGAGCTTGTTGGCGTTGAACTTCCTGAAGGTCCGGCTCCTCTTCGAGTGCCCGAGTTCCCCGGAAAGCTCCCGCTCGCGGAGCCTGTCCATCTTCCTGTCCAGGCTGCTGCTTGCCATGCCATCCCCCCTTTACTGCAGCTTGACCCGGGGGTCGAGGGCCGCGGTGACGACGTCGACCACGATGGAAGCCAGCAGCACCAGGAGCACGCTGAAGAAGCCCACCATCATGACAATTGGTGTATTCTGGGTCCGCACCGCGGCGAGGAACATCACCCCGAGGCCCGGCCACTGGAATATCTGTTCTATGACGACCGCTCCGCCGATGAGCATGGGCAGGCGGAATCCGATGAGGACCGCCACGGGCGTGCAGGCTACCCGGAAACCGTGGAGGAGGTTGACCCGCCACTCCGGGATGCCCTTGCTGCGTGCCGTCTTGATGAAGTCCTTGTTGAGGGAGTCCAGCATGCTGGCCCTCGCGTAGCGCATCACTCCCGAGGTGAGGGCCAATCCCAAGACGACTGTCGGCAATATCAGGTGGTCGAGGCGCATGAAGAAGGCCTCGTGTCCGGGCGTCATCCGCCCACCCGCAGGCAGCCATCCCAGCTTGAAGACAAAGACGATGATGGCGATAAGGCCGAAGAGGAACTGCGGAATCGCGACGCCGATCATGCCCGCCACGGAAAGGGCGTGGTCGGCGATGGAATTCCGGTAGAGGGCGCTGACCATGCCCAGGACGCTGCCCAGGAGCGTCGAGAAAAGGAGGGCTGACACGGAGAGCTCGAGGGTTGCGGGGAGGGTGCTCCACATGAGGGTGCTGACCGGCACTCCGCTCTGGATGCTGTAGCCGAAGTCCCCCTTCATGAGATTCCCGAGCCAGATGAAATACCTGACTATGAAGGGTTTATCGAGGCCGAGGGAGGACCTGATCGCGGCCAGGTCCTGTTGGGAGAGGGTGGCGATGTCGTCGGGGCTGATCATGAAGTCCACGGCGTCACCCGGCATCAGGTCCATCCCGAGGAAGATGAGGAAGCTGATGACGAAGAGCATCGGTATGAGGTGGATGATCTTTCTTGTGACGAATGCGATCATGCTGCCTCCTGAATAAAGGGCCGGATTTCTCCGGCCCTTTCCTGTCAATTGCGGACTGACCCTATTTGATGTTGGGCTCGTGGGGGAACTGGTTGATATGGAAGAACCTGGTGTAGCGGATCGGAGCCTTGGTGATCTTGAAGTTGGCGAGCTTGCCGATGGCCTTGGCGTCCGCGGTGGACTTGCTCCAGGCGTAGTCGATCTTGCCGGCTTCGGCGTTGATCACGAGGTTGGGGTCGTTGTCACCGGAGGATGACATGTAGATCTTCTGGATGTTGCCGGTGCCCTTCTTGTAATAGGCGGCATTGCGCTCGAGCACCGCATAGTTGCTGCGCACGAACTCGCTGACCTTGAAGGGGCCGGTTCCGATGGGCTTCTGCCAGAAGGCGTGGGTCTGGGGCGTGAGGGGGTCGCAGTCGGACAAAAGGTGCTTCGGCAGCATGGGCCACTGGCTGAAGACGAGGCTGGCGTCGGGCGCGATCTTGTCGAAGGTGATGGTAACCTTGCTTCCCTTGACGACGATGCCGGAGATGTCGGCAGCCTTCTTGTCGACAAAGTCCTGGGCGCCCTTGATGCGCTTGAAGGTCACGGCCGAGAAGCTGTTGGTGCGGGCGTAGAACTCGATGCTGAACTTGACGTCATCGGCACTGAAAGCCTTGCCGTCGTGCCACTTCACGTCGGTCCTGAGGTCGAAGTCGTACTTCATGCCGTCGGGGCTCACCGTGTAGGTCTTGGCGAGCATGCCCGTCGTCGGGGTAAGGCTCGAGTCGGCGCTGATGAGCTTGTCGAAGAGCTGCTCCTGGTAGGGGTAGAGGCCGGGGTTGGTGATCGGAGCCTCGAAGAACTCCTTCGGACCCATGTTTGTATACAGGGTCTTGTCAGAGCGGTTGACGTTCCAGTCGAGGATCTTCTTCTCGTAGGAGAACTGGTCGTTGCCGTGGGTGATGCCCTTGGTGTCCAGGAGATTGCCCACATAGATAAAGGCGATCTGGTGGTAGAGGGGGATCGAGTATTCCTGCTGGTTGAGGCGCTCCTGCACGGCCTTGAGGGCCTTCATCTGCGCGGTGACATCGGTCACGTTCAGGCCTTCGAGGAGCTTGTCCATCGTGGCGTCCTTGGGCGTGTGCGAGTTGTTCGGGGCGGTCGAGCCGTAACGGACGTAGAACTCGCTTTCGGCGGAGGCGGCGACAGCGGCGTAGGCCAGGTCCCACTTGACAACCGAGGGACCCTTCTCGCGGTCTGCGGGAGGCACCCAGAGCTGGGCGGCGAGGTCGCCTTCGATGAGGCGCCACTTCATCGTGACGCCAACCATCTCGAGGTAGGACTGGACCGCAGTCAGGAAGTCGGCGGTCTGCTGGTCGGCATAGTAGGTGACGACATCGAGGGTGTAGTCAGCCGGCCAGTTGGCGGCAGCCAGGAGCTGCTTGGCTTTTTCAGGGTTGTAGTCGTACTTGACCAGCTTGTCGCTCTGCCAGGGACCGACGTTGGTCATGGACAGGGCCGGACTGGCCAGACCTTCGAAAATGGTCTCGGTGATGGTCTTCATGTCGATGGCGTAGGCCAGGGCCTGGCGCACACGGACATCGGCAAGCGGTGTTTCCTTTGTGTAGTCCCAGTTCTTCTGTGCGAACGTAGCCATGGTGAGCAGGCTGCAGAGCGCGAACAGTGCAATCTTCAAGATGGAAGCCTTCTTCATCATACCCCTCCTTGGAGCTTGGCCAAGTGTATAGGGAGAATTGGCGAATTGTCAATTAATATATCTTGTGATGTTTCACGGGATAGTCCCTGTGGGCGAGCCCCTCGGCTCCCATGGCGAGGATGTTTTCTGTAGGAACATCGCGCTGGAGGATGTGGCAGGGCGCCAGGATATAGCCGCCTCCCGCTCCCAGGATGTCAATGAGCCGCCGCGTTTCGGTCCGGACCTCCTCGGCACTGCCCCTGGGAAGGAGGTACTGGGTGTCGATGCCGCCATGGAGGCAGAGCCGCCCACCGAATCGTGTCTTGAGGATCTGGGGATCCATGCCCTCGGCCAGGGCCTGGAGGGGGTCGAGGATGTCGACGCCGACCTCGATGAGGTCCTCGATGAGGGGAAGGATGGCGCCGCAGGAGTGGAACATGAACTTGACACCGTGGCTGTGGGCCAGGTCCACAAACTGGGCGATACGGGGCTTGATGAAGGTCCTGAAAAGCTCGGGGCTGAAAAAGAGGCTGCGCTGGGTGCCGAGGTCATCCGCTTGGCGGAGGATGTCGATGCGGCCCTTGGCCGCCTCGAACATGCGGTCAAAGTAGCCAAGATAGAAGTCTGTAAACCTGTCCATGATGAAGTGGGCCATTTCGGGGTTCATCATCATGTCGACCAAGAGGTTGTCGGTGCCTCGGAGGAAGCTGGGATGCTGCCAGACGCTCACGCCCGTGGCCATGACTGCCAGGTCGGCCCAGGGCTCAAGACGCTTGTCGAAGTCGGTGAAATCAAAGCAGTCGGGGCTGGGCCAGGCATGGCGTTCGAGTTCTTCGACTGTGGTGGCGGCCGCGAGGGGAAAGTCGACATAGCTTTCCTCGGGGCCCGAGGCGGCGATGGTGGATTCCTGCCTCCAGCCCCAGAAGCTCTCACGCACGTTCTTCCGGATTTCCCGTGAAAAGGGAATGGGACCCTTGTAGACGGGATCCACCGTCCCTCGAAGGTCGACCACGTCGCTGTGAAGTCGATCCAGGATCTCCCGATGGCTGGCCGTCCCGAATTCCCCGGCCAGTCGTTCCAGAACCCAGGTGTTGCCGTGGAAATCCATCGGCACGCGGTCGCTCTCAGCCAGTTCCGCTGCTGCCAGGACCCGTTCCTTGGAGTTCATCGGGTGTTCCCCTCCTGGGCTGCGGCTTCGAGGTAGCTATCGAAGGTGGATCGGGCTTCCTCGAGGACCGCACGCTGGAGCCCATCGCTCCCATTTCCACGTTCTCCACGTTCAGTTCCAGCAAGGGCATCGAGAAGCCGCACGAGCCGGTCGCGTTTGCGCGAGGCGGGGGAATCGCAGGTGCTCATCAGCTATCCTGCATTTCAGCTGAAAAGCTGGAGCTTGCCACTTCGAAGGTGTTCACGGACTGCCTGCTCCGCTGCGTCTGGCTCCACCTCCGCCAGGACATCGATTAGGGACTTATGGCTATAGCGGTCGAGCCGCTTGGCGATGGGCAGTATCCGGTTGATGCTGTAGAAGACGCCGAGGCGCATGAAGCGCTTGAACTCCCGGAGGAGGGCAGGGCAGTTCGCCAGTTCCACAAGGTGGGAGTGGAAGGCTATTTCCTGCTTCCAGTGCTCTGGAGCATCGGCGTCGGTCTGCTCGAGTGCCGTCGCGAGCAGGGCCAGATTCTCGAGGTCGTTCTTTACCGGAGCCCCGCAGTAGAGCCGGGCAGCCTGGCATTCGACAGCCTCACGGAGCATCAGTTGCCCATAAATATCTTCCTGCCGGATAGGCTTCACAAAGGTGCCCTTCCTCGGGATGCTTTCGACAAAGCCCTCCATCTCCAGCAGGAGGAGGGCCTCGAGGACAGGTGCCACGGAGATGCCCAGCTGCTGAGCAATGTCCCGGCGGTTCAAGATGTGTCCCGGCACCAGTTCGCTCTTGAGGAATTTCTCGATGAGCTTTTCGTAGACTTCCTGGGACAGGGACTGCCTGGGCGGTTTCAAGGACTTGTCAGCGGCTTTGGAAAACGGCATGATTGAGTGTAATCTATATCAGGTGATATATCCAGCGAGATCTTAAAACAGGGGAGCCGGGGGGAGGGATGCACTCTTTCTGGGACATCCAAGGGTCGGCACAGCCCTTTCGAGGGCTGGCAGTCCTGTCGCAAACTGTGGCGCTTTTCTAGCCAGGTCATTTTTGAGCAAGGAGATACGATTGAAATTCAAGGGTGGAATCTATGCGGCACAGCTCGTCCCCTACGCGGCGGACGGCTCGGTCAAGGAAAAGGAACTCATCGCGATGGTCGAGCGGAACATCGTGGTCGGAGGCGTCGATGGCCTTTATATAGGCGGCTCAACTGGAGAAAATTTCCTCAATGACACCAAGGCCAAGACCCGTATCCTTGAAGTAGCAGCCTCGGTGGCCAAGGGGCGGGTTTCACTAATCGCCCAGATCGGCTCCCTCAACATGGTCGAGGCAGAGGGCCTGGCTCGGCAGGCTGCGAAGCTCGGTTACGATGCCGTCTCCGCTGTCACGCCCTACTATTATAAATTCAGCTTTGCCGAAACCCGCGAGTATTATGTGCGTTTGGCCGAGGCGGCCGGGCTTCCCATGCTGGTTTACACGATCCCCGCCCTGACGGGGAGCAGCTTTGACATGGAGCAGCTGCACCAGCTCTACCAGCACCCACTCGTCGCAGGCTTCAAGTACACCTCGGGCGACCTGTTCACCATGGAACGCCTCATCAGGTCAGTCCCGAACCGTGTGGTTTTCTCTGGCTATGATGAACTTCTCCTCTTCGGCAGGGCCATCGGTGCATACGGGGCCATTGGCTCTACCTACAACGTTTTCGCCGGACACGCCAGGAAGATCTGGGATGCCGTCGAGGCCGGTCGCCTCTCCGAAGCCCGAGACCTCCAGGCCAGCCTCAATGACGTGATCCAGGAGCTTCTCCCCATTGGCATCTTTTCCTGCCTCAAGGAACTCGTCTCGTATCTTTCAGGCATCGATGTGGGCCAACCCCTTCCACCCTTTGCACCACTGTCGGCCGAGGGCAAGGAGAAGGTCCGGAAACTCGGCAAGGACCTCGTCGCACGGGGCATCCTCACCCAGGCCTAGGCCGAAGCAAGCATGACCCAAGCGCGCATCGAGGAACTGAAGGATTTCTATCTCCGTGAACTCACCGAGGACACGATTCCCTTCTGGATAGACCATGGCCTCGACCGCGAGCATGGCGGACTCCTGGACTTCCTCGACCGCGAAGGCAGGGTTGTCTCAACCGACAAGGGTGGCTGGATCCAGGGGCGTTTCACCTGGGTCCTCTCACGCCTCATCGAAGCCTATGGAGAAGAGGCCCGGCCCGAGTGGCGCGAGGCCGCGAAGTCCTGCGCTGACTTCGTCCGCGACAAGGTACTCGCGGGGCCGGGAGGCCGCGCCTATTTCGAATTGACCCGCGAGGGCAAGCCCCTGGTCCTCAGGCGCTACCTCTTTTCGGAAGCCTTCGCGATCATCGGCCTTGCGCAGCATGCCAAGGCCTGTGGGGACTCCAGCTACTTGAGGAAAGCCCTCAGCACCCTGGAGGTCTTCTACTCCAATCGCGGGAAGCTCGCCCCCAAGATCGATCCGGCCACGCGTTCCTTGCGCGGCCACTCCGAGACCATGATCCTCATCAACGTGCACCAGGAGCTCCGCAACGTCCTTCGCGAGGATGATCCCGCCGCTGCCAGGGAACAGACCAGCCGCATCGAAGCGCAGATCGAGGAGCTCTTCCGCTACTTCGTGAAGCCCGAGCGGCGTGTCCTCCTCGAAACAGTCAATTGTGACGGTTCCATGGCCGAGGGCCTCGAGGGGACCTGCGTCAATCCGGGGCATGCCATCGAGACCGCCTGGTTCCTCATGGAGGAGGGGCGCTGGCGGGGCGACCGCGCGCTGGTGGACAGGGCCCTGCCCCTCCTTGAGTGGTCCCTCGAGCGGGGCTGGGACCGGGAGCATGGCGGGCTCTTTTCCTTCGTCGACCTCGAGGGGCGGACGCCCGCGCAGGTCGAGTGGGACATGAAGTACTGGTGGCCCCACTGCGAGGCGACCTACGCCTGTCTTTTGGCCTGGGCCCTCACCGGACAGGCGCGTTGGGAACGCTGGTTCGAGACCCTTCATGCCTACACCTGGTCGCGCTTTCCCGATCCTGTGCACGGGGAGTGGTTTGGCTACCTCCGCCGCGATGGCAGTGTGGCCAACGACTACAAGGGCAACCACTACAAGGGTGCCTTCCACGTGCCGCGCTTCGAACTCTACGCAGGCCTCCTCCTCGACGCGATCGCCGTGCGGGGCAGGGGTTTCGATGCCTTGTCAGGGCCGGACGCCCTACGGCGCCTGGCGAAGGGGAAACCATGATAGTATGTACTGTGAACGAAATGTCCCAATTGGTTGATGTGCCTGCCGATGTCCGGCGGGCGGCGTCCCTCGTCGCCGGCGCCCTCCGGGAGGCCGGAGAGTCGAAGCGGCCCATCCAGGTCGGGACCCATCCCCTGGGCGATTTCCAGCTTGTCGTAAGTGAACCCGGCCTCGGCGAGGCCTCGGTCCTGCCCTTCGAGAGCCATCGCCGCAACATAGACCTCCATGTCGTCCTCGAAGGCCATGAAGCCTACGAATGCGCACGCATCGAGGACTGCCGCCTTTCCCGCGCCTATGAGGACAGGGACGACGCAGCCTTGTATGAATCCGAAGTAGCCACAAGCCACAGGATCGTCCTTGGTCCAGGGGACGCCGTGGTATTTTTCCCCGAGGACGCCCACAAGCCAAAGATCCAGCCTGCTGGAATGCCTGTGGATAGTGCCGTCGCGCCCGAGGGCAGCTTCCGGAAGGCGGTCGTCAAGATTGCGGTCGGCGGCGCCCAGGCACGCAAGCTAGAATAGTTCCTGCTGGAGGTACTGCGAGGGGGCCAGCGGGGGCTTGGGAACAGGCGTTGCAGTGAGCCCGGCCTTGGCGATCTTTTTTCCAAGGCGCGCACAGGTTTTGGCATCGCCTATCGTTTGCCATAAAGCCAGGGCCTCATGGAGGTTGCCAAGCTTTTCCAGCATCCTGGCGCAGCCCTTGAGGTCTCCGGCCGAATGGTAGGCGTCGTGGGCGGATTTCCAGTCGCGGGCGATTTCGTACCATCGGGCGGAGCGTACAAAATCCTTGCGCTCCCTGGCCCAGAAAGCCGCCAGGGCAAAGAGATCGAAGTGGGCGATATGAGCCAGCATCTCGGTTTCCAGGCCGCGCTCCACGAACCAATCCAGGATCAGAATCGAAGGTTTGCCTGTTTCTTCATAGAGTTCCACGCTCCAGGGATCGAGTTCGGCACATGGAAGCTCCATCTTTGCCGGCCTTCCCCTGCGGAAGGCCCCGAGGGCCGCGAAGCAGGCTGCCCGAGGCTTGCCCACAGCGGCTGCAGCATCGATCCTCCGCCAGAATTCCGATATGTATTTCTTCCCCGCATTTATCGGCTTCATCGCCAGGGATAGCGCGAGGAGGGCATCCAGATGGCAGATCCTGATCAACTGGTCGATCAGGGGGAGGTGGCGCTCCACAAGGTAGGGCTCGAGGAGGAGGTTCATTCCCCGGCTGGGGAGGAGGGCGCGGACTTCCTTCCGGAGCTCCTCGGAATCGCAGCTCCCCTGAGCATAGGAGGCGATGACCGCCCGAAGCAGCCAGGGCAGGGCATACTTTTCGTCCTTGCCCTCGAGGTCGCGATAGCGCAGCGCCTCTGCATGCTCGAGTATCCATGCGTGCGAAAACCTCGGCCTGGGCTTGCGCTCCAGGAATTCCTCGAAGGAGTCCCAGGCCTTGTAGGCCAGGAAGACGAGGAAGGCCTCCTCGTCGCGGTCGGCCTTCGCATATTCTGCGGGAGTGGCCGAGATATGACCAATTGCGACAAAGCGGTCGATGGCCCTGTCGTGGAAGCCGAGCTCGCCTCTGGCATATGCCTCTTCGTTGAGGGCCTCGGAACGCTTCCTGTCGGTAACCTTCCCGGCCTTCGTCCCGACATGGCGGCGCAAGAGGGCTACTATCCGATCACCCCGTACTCCAGCGGCTTCGAGGGCTTCCGCCGCCTCGAGATGGCGGTCGAGGGCCGCAAGGCAGGTCGAGGCGTTTTCGTGGTCTTTCAGGCCCCGCCATTCGTTGAGGGCGAGGAGGTAATTGCGCGCTTTCATGAACAGAGGTGCCGCGCTGCCCGGGTCGCCCAGTACGCTGAAACAGATGCCTGCGTAGCTGGGGTTCGACGCGGCTACGACCCCGGCAGCGGCACGCAGGGTCTCGGTCCTCGAAGGGTCGGTTTCAAGCCATTTGTGCAGCGATTCAAAGCCCTTGCCGTAGTCTCCCTGGTCCACCTGCCGCCTGGCCAGCTCGTCGAGGCGGCCGAGCCTGACCAGGCATTCGGCTTCCTTTTTCCAGTCGCGGAGCTTCCTGAACATGGCGAGCGCCACCTCGACCTCGCCCGCGGCGAGGAGGTACTCGGCGGCCTTCGGCCTGTCGCCCGCCTTGAGGCTGCACTCCGCCGCACGTGCGGGCTTGCCTGATTTCGCGTAACTTGCTGCAGCCTTGTCCCAGAGCTTCAGGGCCCGATAGACTTCGCCGGCGGCTGGATCGAGGGGGGCCTTGGCAAGGCTGCGCTTGGCCGCTTCCCTGTCCCTGAGCTCGAGCCAGAGGGCTGCCGCCTCGGCATGGCGCTTGCCCTTGTCGAGGACCATGGCCTGGCAGGCCTTGACTCGTTTGGGCTTTTTCAGGCTTTCCCAGAGTGTGATCGCGCGCTCGGGCTCGCCGGCGAGTTCCCAGGCCTCGGCGGCCTTCAGGGCAAGCCCCGCCACTTCGAAGCAGGGCGCAGCCTCGGCGTGCCTGCCTGCGGCCGAATGCCCGAAGGCAGCAGCCCGCGCCTCGGCATTGCTGTCACCGGAGTTCCTGTAGCACTCGGCAGCGGCCATCCAGTGTTCACGCTCGAGGTAGTAGTCACCTTGCTTCTTCCACTCCGCTGGCGTCGAGACCTGTCTCCAGTATGCTTCCAGTACCGATGGATCGTGGCTCGGGACGAAAAGGTCCTGGAACTCGGCCTGGCTCCAGAAATCGGAATTGGTTTCATAGATGACAAGCCCGTTGCGTGCCCTCGTCGCAGCCACATAGAAGAGGTTGATTTCGTGCACGATCCTGGCCTCGAAGTCGGCCGCCTGCAGTTCGTCGGTCTTCAGCCTTCGCCAGAGCCCCGCAAGCTCGCCGTCCTGGGGGGTCAGGCGCCACAGGAGGATCGAGTCGAATTCAAGGCCCTTCGCTTCCGGAATCGTGAAGACCAGGTCGGTTTTCGCCTGGGCCTTGATGCGGTCCCGCATGGCCGCGTCGCGGACAAGAATGGCGTTCGCCGCGCCGGTCGCGGGGATGGCTGCAGCGACATCCTCTTCCTCACTGCCTGTGAGGAGGCAGGGAAGGAGGCCAGTGAATTTCCAGCGCTCCTTCGCCTCGTCTGACTGTATGCCCGCGAGGCGCTTCTTGAGGTCCAGGAGGGCGTTGCCGAGGGCGACGATGCCGCCGACCGAACGGAAATTGAGGTTGAGCCTCCTGAGTTCCGGAGCCGCGAGGCCTCGCTCCCAGAAAAGGGCGCGAACATCGCCCCAGCGGAAGCCGCTGGGATTTATGATCTGCTTGACATCCCCGGCGAGCACGAGTCGCGAGGGATCGCGTACAAGGCGGAACATCAGGCTGAAATGGATGTTCGTGAAGTCCTGGGCCTCGTCGCAGACGATGAGGTCCCAGGGTTCGCTGGCCGCATCCCTGGCATCGTCGGAAAGGATGGCGATGGCGCGCCGTGCGAGGTCGATATCATCCCACAGCCCCTCGGCCAGAAGCCGCTCCTGGTACCATTCGGCGATCGAGTAAATGAGCTCGCGCCGGCCTCCGAACCTCGGGGCGCGCTTCTTGCCGAGGGCGAGGTAGGCGTCGAAGGAGAGGAGCGATCGTCCTAACTCTGTCTTGTGTTTTCCTGCCAGATCGAGGACATGGCGGTGGACCTCGACGAGGCTGGCCCGGTCGACGGCCCCGGGCGTGGTCGATTGCCGTGCGAACTGCGCGAAGTCCGCGAAGGGAGTCCGCCTGGCGACGATTCCGTCAAGCTTGCCCATGAATCCGAGGCTCTCCACCGAGGCAAGCGCTTCGCCGAGTTCGCGTGTCTCGCGGGCTGTCAGCTGCCCCGAGGACAATCGTGAGACGATTCCTGCGTAGCGTGCGAGGTTGAAGGTCGGCTTTGCCCCCTTGATGATTCCCCTTATTTCCTCCCAGGCGAGTTCGGGGTCGATCGCCCCGAATTCCTTGCGGCTGGTCATCATGCGCTCAAAGCCGGCCAGATCCACTTCACGGTCTTCGGGGAAGGAAGCCCGGTCGTGGGGGGGGCCGGAAGCTACTATTTCTGTGACGATTTCCCGCCAGGGCGCGAAGCGCGGATGCGTCTGACCATCACGCTTCCCGCCTCCGACAAGCCCATCGTAGAGACCCTCGGACCAGGTGCAGAGATAGCGGTGCCAGGTGACGAAAAGCCTTCGCTTTGTGTCGGGCAGTTCGCGCAGAAGATAGTAGACCGCGATGGTGGTCTTTCCGCTGCCCGCCGTGCCGGACAGGAAAAGTGGCGGAGCCTCAGCGAGAAAATTCCGCTGGTCTTCAGTCAGGTGGAGCCGGAGATCAACCCTGGCGCGCTCGGCCGATTCAAGAAGCCTGATCCAGTCCGAATCATCGAGAAGGCGCCAGCGCTGGGGGCCACAGTCCTCGGCTTCGATGGATTCCATCGGGGCCTGGGAAAAATACTCCGCTGTCAGCGTGTCGAGTTCGAGAAGCTCGAGGTGTTCCTCCGAGCCTGCTTCCCCGGAGGGCTCGAAGGAAAGGAAGGGAGCATTGTCGGGAAGAATCGATGCCTTGGCCCGATTGACCCTGTCGTGGCTTTCGACTCCCCATGCATAGATGAGGGACATCCCCCGGTCGCGGCCGAGGGTGAACAGGAGTCGGTCGCCCTTGGAAACCCTTGCTTCGAAGACCACGGCCCTGCCCCTGCCGTGGAGCTTCTTTACTCTAAGGCCGCCCTCCCAGAGCCCTGCGGCGAGGAAGGAAAGCTTTTCCCGAAGCCTCCCGAGTTCGGAGCTGGAAAGGGCGTCCATATACCGTTTGAGTGAGTCGTTGATGAGAAGGAGGTACTAGCTGCCTGCCATGGGAAGGGCAGTCTACCCCATTCGGTTCCTTGCAGGAATCGTGCATTCGGTAAATTCCGATGGACAGCCGGGGTCAGTCCTCCCTACACTGCCGCTCATGCCGAACGACCGCACTCTCGCCCGAATGCTTGGCGTGGCGACAGCCCTGATCTGGGGACTTTCCTTTATTTCCATCAAGACGGCGGTGGGAGAGATTCCTCCCATGACCCTCGGGCTGGCACGCTTCGCCGTAGCCGTGGCCATCCTGCCCCTCATCGCCCTCGGCATGAAGCAGAAGCTTGCCGTCAGCTGGAGCGATCTTCCCCTGCTTTTTCTCGGAGGCATGGTCGGCTATACCCTCTACTTCCTCGGCGAGAACAATGGGGTCAAGCTCCTCACTTCCTCGGAGGCTT
>JBMOIK010000018.1:0-23836 GCA_049317365.1 Rectinemataceae bacterium
TAAATGGCGGAAGGTTGGATTGCCGGAGGGTGGAAAAATCATCGGGCGGGGAACATGATCAGTGCGCGATTCGGAGAATTTCGCCGTTTGTACTTGGAACGCAGAGCATGGCTTGTATCCTTGGATGAATACTCCCCTGGGCTGCGGGCGCACTAGCGGCTTCGCGACCTTCGAGCTTGCCATTTCGGCTGGGCGAGTATTCGTAAACCTGTCGCAGTAGCGTAAACTCGAGTCACCTACTTGGTGACGATGGTCACGGCGGTTAGACGGGCCGTCACCTCGATCACATAGCGGTCGGTCGCCTCTTCGTAACCAGGAGTGCGATAGAACGTTTGGGCAGCCGCGCTCATGTCTTCCCCATCGACGATCAGGCTCGATTCGCTTCGCCCCAGGCGTACCTGGAAGGCGGTGGCCACAGCGCACCGAAGGACAACATTGTTGGCATTGCCCGCGATCCGTACCGTCACGCATGCCACTGCTTGCGGCAGGGTGATCTCGATGTTACTAGCTTTGGCAGTCAGGTCGAGTGCGCTGATCGCGACGTGCCGCAAATCGGCTGTACACGGCGCACTGCTGGTCACCAGGTTGAGCTGCCACTTGATGCCCCCATTGAGTGTGAGTTCCGCCGTGTTGGAACTACGGTTGAACCGTGTATGCGGATATGACAGCGTGACAACCCCGTCTTCCGCCAGGACGATCGGCACCCGCGCGCCAAACTGCGCCCGGAGCAGGTCGGGCTGAGTTGGGTCACCGGTTATGGTCAACCGCGTCGCTCCCAAGGTCGTCATGAGCTTTCCCGCCGCCGCCGTACCCCGGCTCACGGTTATCATTTGGCTCTTCTTGGTTTCGCCGTAGTCTCCGCTGGCGGCTGGGTGCCGGAGTTTGACCGCTTCGTCCAGGGTTAAGGAGCCACTGCGGGCCAGTTGATCGACCAACAGCGTCAACTCCTCATCACTGTAGCGCATGATCATCGCCTCGGTGGCCTGCGCAAGAGAGGTATAGAGCACACCTATCTCCCGCTCCATAGCTGCACCGTCCGCCTCGACGATCACTCGGCGTCGGTCGTGAGGGTCACTGGTGCGCCGGACGAATCCCACCCGCACAAGCCGGTCGATCATCGCGGTGACCGCGCCGGTGGTTAAGCTCGTGTGCGAGGCGAGTTGCCCGGCGGTCATGGGCCCATGCAAGCGCAACACGTTTGCACAGTGCAAGTCGGCGATGTTGAGCGCCAACTGGTCGGCGGCGGCCTGTTCGAACATCACGATCGCGGCGGTATAGAGCTGGGTCTGGTGGTTGAACGCTTCGAGCAACTTCGCTCGGTCGCGTGACAGGCTTGACATACAGATGAACTCCCTATATGTTTTGAGTATCTTAACATATTAAGATATTTATCTAGTACGAATGTTCGACCGATTGAGAGGATATCACGAATCGGGATCGAGCGCAGAGGAGATATAGCGATGCAGTTATCACCCACAGCCCCATCCCCCGAGTTGGTGCACCGTCGCGCCATCCTCGCGCTGATTGTCGTCTTGCTTGCGGCGTTCATGGATCTCCTGGACGCCACGATCGTCAGTGTGGCAGCCCCGTCGATCGCCGCCAATCTTCGAAGCAGCAATGCCGAGCTGCAGTGGACCCTTGCGGGCTACACCCTCGCTCTAGGCGCAGGGCTGATCACCGGCGGTAGAATAGGTGACCAGTTTGGCCGCCGCCGGGTCTTTCTGCTCGGTCTGGCGGGATTCATTCTGGCCTCGATTGGGTGTGCGCTTGCGCCGAGCGCTGGATTTCTGATCGCTATGCGGGTGGCCCAGGGCTTGGCCGCCGGATTCATGATCCCCCAGGTCTTTGGCATTATCCGCACCGCCTTTGCGCCCGCCGCCCGTGCTATGGCGCTGGGTGCGTACGGCGCAGTGTTGGGGCTCGCGTCGGTGGCGGGGCCGCTCCTCGGTGGCGTTTTGGTCGATGCGAACTGGTTTGGCCTCGGTTGGCGTGCGATTTTCTGGGTCAACGTCCCGCTCGCCGCGGTTGGGCTCCTCCTCGGTGCGCGGGTGCTGCCGGAGTCGCACGAACAATCCCCCGCACGCCTGGACCTGACCGGCTCAGCGTTGGCGGCAGGGGTTTCCATCTGTGTGCTGTTGCCACTGGTGCAGGGCAGCGAATGGGGTTGGCCGTGGTGGAGTCTTGCGCTCATGGCCGCCGCCGTGCCCATTGCAGGATTGTTTCTGTGGTGGGAGCGCCGAATGGTGACCCGCGGTCGGCAGCCAATCCTAGATCCAGCGCTGCTCCGGGTGCCCGCGTTCGTCAGCGGGCTCGCGATCTCACTACTGTTTTTCGGCGCGATTGCCTCGTTTTTTTTGCTGCTCTCGCTCTATCTGCAACTTGGTACTGGGCGAAACGCACTCGACGCGGGGCTCATCATTCTACCCTACGCGGTTGGCTCGATCATCACCGCCGGCGTCGGGATTCAGTTCGCCACCAAGGCAGGGCGCGCGGTACTTATCGCTGGAGCGCTGACGCTCGCGGCTTCGCAAACGGTGCTACTGATCGCGGTGGGAGGCGGTGCCAACCCCTCCTACTGGGCGCTCGCTGTCCCGCTATTCATTGGTGGGCTCGGCCTCGGGCTGACAGCACCCTCGCTGATCAACCTCGTACTGGCGGCGGTGCCGGCCCGGGATGCCGGCGCGGTTTCGGGTGTCCTGACGACGGTCGGCCAGATCGGGAACGCTGCGGGCGTCGCGGTGCTCGGTCTGGTCTTTTTCGGGACGCTGAAGGCCACGTCCGCTACGGCTGCGTCACCGCTGGCCGCCTATGGTACGGCCTTCAGCTCCATTCTGTTTTGGCAGATCACCTGTTACGCCGCAGCAGCAGCATTGATGCTACTACTGCCGCGACGGACGTCGGACGCCGCACCACGGGTGTAGTCCATACCCAAGCCGATAGCGTTGCTTAACGTGGGCCTTCTTATGAAGGGTCGTATTCGCAAGCCCCCAGACCAAGGAGATCGCGATGTCAAGCCGATCACATATTGAAGTGCGTAGGGCACGTGAGAATAACCTCAAGCAGATTTCATTGGATATCCCCAAGCAGCAGATTACGGTCTTTACCGGAGTCTCGGGATCGGGCAAATCATCGCTGGTCTTTGATACCATCGCCGCCGAGGCCCAGCGGCAGCTCAACGAGACGTTCACCTCGTTCGTCCAGGGTTTCCTGCCGAGCTACGGCCAGCCTGATGTGGACAGCATCGCCAACCTCAACGCTCCCATCATCATCGACCAGAAGCGCGTCGGTGGGGGGGTGCGCTCGACCGTCGGAACCTACACCGATATCGCCGCGCCACTGCGAATGCTGTTTGCGACCGTGGGACGCCCGACGGCTGGGCCAGCATATAACTTCTCGTTCAACACGCCACAGGGCATGTGTCCAGAGTGCGAGGGGATCGGGACGACGGCCCGACTGGCGATGGATCGCTTCCTGGATCGAAGCAAATCACTCAACGAAGGCGCATTGCTGCACCCCGAGTTCAAGGTCGGCAAGTGGTTCTGGAAAACCTATACTCTCTCTGGGCTCTTCGACAATGAGGGCTGCCGACTGTCTACAAGCCGTCATGCGCGGTGCGCGAGCTCAGGAGATTATTCACCTACTACGATCTGATCACGCGGCAGATCAGGATGCTGAAGAATGGGATCCAGGCTCTTCTGGTAGAGAACGGAGTCGAGCTGAAAGAGGGAGAGAAGAACAAGCTCCTTAGCCCGCTCCACGGGCCTGAACTAATTCGTAATTATGAACTTAGTTCGGCTAGCATGACAATCATTGCCGGAGAGATGGATCTTCTCGGGACCTTGACCAAAAAGAAGGACGAAGCCGTCGTGGAAATACTCCGTGCTGGTGAGATATTCCAGGACCAGGTGGAGCTTCTCATCACGATCCGTGGAATAACACCCTTGACCGCGCTGGCCTTTCTCTCCGACGTCGGGGATATTTCCAGGTTCAAGTCAGCACGGAAGATGGATGCGTGTTTGGGCCTGGTACCGCAGTGCTCGGACTCGGGAGGGAAGGTGCGCCACGGCCACATCACGCGGGAGTCCCGCAAGCTCTCGAGGACGATCCTCACGCAGTCGCTGGTCCAGGTCGTTGATGCCTCGCCCCAATTCAGGCAGTTCTATGATCAACTGAAGGAGCGAAAGGGGAGCCGGCAGGGCGAGGATCGCCCTCATCCGGAAGCTCTGCGGGGTCATGCGGCATATGCTGATCAGCGGGGAGGAGTACCGGAACAAGGAGGATGCGCTTTTCAACAAGAAGCGCTCTCAGTACCGAAGGATTCTGGCTAATGGAAAGGGGGAAGGAAAGGTTTTGCGAAATACCGCTTGACTTCTATCATAGTGGAAAAGTTATTGCCCTCACCAGCCCTAAGGCCTCGCGCGATGCGCCTGAACTGCGCTTTGGAGTTTGACTCTCCGTTCGGTCACCTTGATCCCGTGCGGCCCATCGCGGTGCACAATTGCCGGATTTTTCCCATCTTCTGCGTTCTACGAGCCTTCACGATTGCGAAATCCAGTGTGGCCGTTTTCCTGACAATCTCATGTACTCGCTCTTGCGAGTATTTTGGCATGGCGGCCACGCCCCCCCCCTTTATGCCGAGCAATCCGACTAGACCGAACGCTTTGTACCGGGCTTGCCAGCGAAACACCAGGGCTCGGGTAGTCCCGAGCGTTGCAGCAATGACGAGCCCGGAAGGTCAGACCCCGGTCGCTTCCCCACTGCGGCACCGGCGTCATGACGACCCGCTGGGGTCGTATCCCTGGTCACCTAGAATCTGGGCTGTGCCATAGTAGAACTCAGGAAGGAGGCTCGGCATGGACTTTCGCGATCGCGTGGTTTCCGATCCAGCCATTATGCTTGGCAAGCCAGTCATAAAAGGTACGCGGATTACTGTCGAACTCTACTGAGGGATCTCTCGGACGGTATGACCATGGATGATCTGCTTCAAGCATATTCCCAGCTCCAGGATAGAGACATTCGCGCGGCTCTTTCTTACTCCGCTTCTGTCGTAGCTGATGAGGAATTACTTGCCATATAGGATAGTTGCGGACGAGAACATCGATGCTCGCATGATCTATTCGCTCCGCAGCAAGGGGATCGATCTCATTTCGATACGTGAACTGGTGTTCTCTTGGCACCGGACTTCCATCGCTGTGATGCTTCTTCGTTACTCTCCCGCAGAATGGGAGGCTGTAACGCCTGCTCTCCTTGCAGCGCTTGCGGCGCACCCGGACAATCTCTTGGGTTCTTTTTCAGTCTTATCCTCACGAAAACTGCGAATCAGGCGATTGCCTGGTTCCTAAGGTCAGCTCTCTCCTCTGAATCAATAGACCGCTATCGACGAACCTTGGGGGAGGAGCCCTGGGCTCATCCCCTGCAGCAGTCCTCGATGAGATCGAGGATGAGGGCAGCCTGCAGGGCCGCACCGAGGGGCAGGCAGTCCTCGTCGAGGTCGAAGTCGGGGCTGTGCAGGGGCGCGGTGATGCCTTGCGCCGGGTTGCCACAGCCCAGATGGTAGAAGGCCCCCCGCGCAGCCTGGTTGAAAAAGGAGAAGTCCTCGACGCCCATCGAAGGCTTTTCCTTCCAGCGAACCGAATCGGGACCGAGAAGGTCCAAGGCACGCGAGGCGATGAGGTCTGTTACGTCCGGGTCGTTGATGAGGGCGGCGTAGCCGCTCTCGAACTCAAGGCTTCCCGAACCGCCGAAACCCCGCGCGATGCCCTCCACCAGGGCACGGGACCGCGCAACGAGGGTCTCCTGGAGGGCCGCGCTCGTCGTGCGGAGTGTCGCGCTCATGCGCACTTCCCCGGCGATGATGTTGGCGCGGCTGCCGCCTGCAATGGTACCAATTGTCAGTACTGCCTGCTCGAGGGGCGAGACATAGCGCGAGACCAGGGTATTGAGCGACAGGACTACGTTCGCGGCTATGAGGATGGCGTCGATGCCCTGCTCGGGATAGGCACCGTGCGCGCTCTTCCCCCGCACCGTGATATCGAGCGAGGCGCTAGCGCCATTGAGTGCGCCCTTCTTGACCTCGATGGTACCGACGGGGAGGTAGGGCATGACGTGCAGTCCGATGACCCGCTCGACGCGGGGATTTTCCATGCAGCCAGAGGCCACCATGTCTTCGGCTCCGCCCGAGCTTTCCTCGGCGGGCTGGAAGAGGAATTTGACGGCACCGCTCCATTCCCTGCGCCGCTCCGAAAGGAGGCGGGCCGCCCCGAGGGCAATGGTCATGTGGGCGTCGTGGCCGCAGGCGTGCATCGCGCCGGGGATCGTGGAACCATAGTCGCGCCCACCTGGCTCCTGGAGGGGCAGGGCATCCATGTCAGCCCGGACAGCGACCACGGGTCCTGGCGTGCCGGACTCAAGGAGGCCCACGATGGCTGTCCCCCTCCGTGTATGGCGGACACCGAGCGAGTCGAGCACTGCGGCGATGGCGTCGGCGGTCTGCCTTTCCTCGTTGCCGAGCTCGGGCAGGCGGTGGAAGGCCCTCCGTCGCTCGACCAGCCAGGGCCTGATCGCGGCGGCGGCAACAAGCAATTGCTTTCGTTCCAATTATTCGCTCCCATCCAGGAGATAGTCGCGCTCACCTACGACCCTGCCTCCCTTGGTGTAGACGCGGGGAACGCGGCGGCTGATGGCGGTCACGATCTCGTTGCGGTTTGTGCCCGCGAGATTGGCAAGTTCGAGGGCTTCGATGCCGGCCTCACCCTCCGGAAAGGTGGAACCAAGAAGAAGCACCTCGTCGCCTTCAACCGCGTCGGGGATCCCCGAGACATCGAAGGTTAGCTGGTCCATGTTTATGAGGCCCACGACCGGCGCTCGCTGACCGCGGATGAGGACCTCGGACTTGTTGGAGAGGCAGCGAGGATAGCCGTCGCCGTAGCCGATCGGCAGGGTGGCCAGACGCGCTCCTCCCTTAGGCGCGACATAACTGTCGTCATAGCCCACCTCTTCGCCCTCTCTGAGCTCGCGGATACGCGAGACGCGGCTGCGGAGAGCGTAGGGCGTGCGGAGCGGTGTGCTGTCCAGGAGGGGCGCATTCATGGGGCGCAGGCCGTAGAGGACTGCCCCCAGGCGCACGAGATCGAGCCAGTACTCAGGATAGCGCGCCAAGCCGATGCTGTCGCAGACATGCCTGAGCTTGAAGCGCGCACCGAGGCCTGCAGCCTCCTCGATCAGCGAAGTGAAGAGGGCGAACTGGCCCGCGTCGGAAGCCTCGTCCCTCAAGGCGAGGTGCGTGAAAATGCCCTCGCAGTCGAGGCCTGGCAAGGCAGCGATTCGGGCGACAAGTTCGGCAGCTCCCCTGCCTGGTTTGAGTCCGAGGCGGTTGAGTCCCGTGTCCACCTTGAGGTGAACTCGCATCCTTCGCCCACGGCGCAAGCCTTCCTGCGAAAGGATGCCCGCCTGGCGCTCATCGAAAATCGTCAGGGTGAGGTTGTGGTCAGCGGCGAGGCTGAGATACTCGTTCGGGGTATGTCCCATGACAAAAATGACTGGCCCCTTGTGGATCGCGCGCTCCAGTTCGAGGGCTTCGGGGAGGCAGGCGACGGCGAGCATGTCGATGCCGGAGGCGGCCAGTTCCCTGGCGACTTCAACGGCACCCATGCCGTAGGCATTGGCCTTGAGGACAGCCGCAACGAGGGGCGGTTTCTCCCTCCTTGCGAGGAAAGCGCGGAGTGCGGCAAGGTTTCCCGACAGGGCGTCGAGATCCACTTCGAGATGGGTGGCTCGCATCATGGGCGTGGCCCTGCCGGAAGGCACGCCCATGATTCAACACGCATATCCAACCTAGATGCTCCTGCTAATGGGCTATATGGGCCACCAGTATAGCCCTAATATTTCTTCTAACCGTCCCTTTTTTCGGATAGATTGAACCACTATCAAAAGACAGTGGGAAAGGAGCACAAAGGGAGCTTGGCATGCACTATGCTTGGCAATAACATCCCGGATGCCGGGAGTACAAGCTGCGGCTTCTCCGCACGCCAACGTTTCAAACCATGAGGATGGACAACGATGAAGAAGATTCTCCTGCCTCTCTGCCTCTCACTTGCTTTTGGAGCCCTTCTGCCCGCAACTGCGGCGGATCGCGCTTCCCGAGACTACACTGCGGTATATTCCGGTGAAATCTCGACCCTGAACTACCTGGTGAGCGGTTCCACGAGCGACCAGGAGATGGCAGCCAACATGGTGGACACCCTCGTCGAGTACGACCGCTACGGCGTTCTAAAGCCTTCGCTGGCTAAGTCCTGGACCAGCTCACCTGATGGCCTTGTATGGACCTTCGCACTCAAGCAGGGCATCAAGTGGGTGGATTCAAGCGGCAAGGAAGTAGCCGAAGTGACAGCCGGGGATTGGGTGGATTCGGCCCAATACATCATGACCAAGGCCAATGCCTCCCAGGTTTCCGACGTCCTCGTCGGCCTCCTCAGGGGTTCCAAGGACTTCTACGAGGGCAAGACCACGGACTTCGCCACTATAGGCGTCAAGGCCAAGGACAAGTACACGGTCGAGTATACGCTCGAAAAGCCCACGGCCTACTTCCTGTCAATGCTGACCTATGTGGCATTTCTTCCCGTTAACGGCGCCTTCCTGGCCAAGGCGGGCACGACCTTCGGAAGCGACAACACGACTATCCTCTACAACGGTGCATATATAATGACAGGCTTTGAGCCGCAGTCCTCCCGCACACTCACGAAGAACGCGAAGTACTGGGACGCGACCAATGTCTATATTCCACGCCTGGTCTTCAAGTACAACAAGGAAGCGGGAACCCTCGGGCCCGAGCTGTTTCTCCGAGGGGAGATCACCAGCGCCCTCCTGCCCTCATCCATCCTCGATTCCTGGATGAAGGACCCCGCGAAGAAGGCCCAGATCCACCCCGCCCGTACCAATACCTACAGCTATTTCTACGCGCTCAACTTCAAGCCCACCTTCGCTGCCGAATTCCAGCCCGACAACTGGAAGGTCGCGGTCAACAACCTGGCCTTCCGCAAGTCCCTCTTCGCGGCCCTCGACCGCAAGGCTGCCCTCCTGACAGAGGAGCCCTATGCCCCCGAGCGCCGCATGCAGAACACCATCACGCCCACCGGCTTTGCATCAGCCGCCGGCAAGGATTACGTGAACACGGGCGACCTGGCCGCCATCGTGAAAAAGGATTCCTTCGACAAGGCCGCCGCCCTCAAGTGGAAGGCCCAGGCCATGAAGGAGCTTGCCAGCAAGGCCAGCTTCCCGGTCAAGATCTTCATGCCCTACAACTCGGGATCCTCCGAGTGGACCAATCGCGCCCAGGTCATCGAGCAGCAGCTTGAGACCCTTCTCGGCAAGGACTATGTCGATGTGATCCCCCAGGCCTTCCCGAGCTCCGGCTTCCTTGGCGCCACACGTCGCCCGGGCAATTACGCAATCCAGGAAGTCAACTGGGGTCCCGACTACGCCGATCCCGAAACCTTCACGGACCCCTTCGTAGAAGGTTCCAATTACAACTTCCCCGAGCTGGCACAAGGCTACGGCACGGCCGACAAGCCCAACTACAACGACCTCGTCAAGGCGGCGCAGGCTGAGACCAAGGACATGGCCAAACGCTTCGCCCTCTTCGCCCGTGCCGAAGCCTTCGTCATCAACGAAGCCTGGGTCATCCCCTACAAGAATGGCGGAGGCGGATGGGACGCCACCAGGCTCGAACCCTTCACTGCGTCCTTCGCACCCTTCGGCATGTCAGGCCTCAAGTACAAGGGCCAGACAGTCCTCGACAAGGCACTGAATGCCGAGGAGTTCGCCAAGCTCGCAGCCACGTGGGAGGCAGCGCGCCAGGCAGCCCTTGCAGCGGCTGCTGCCAAGTAACAAGGCTCTATCGCGGCCCCTGGCATTTCGGCGGGGCCGGCGGCCCCTCCGATCAGTAGGGGGCCGGCTCATTCGGGAATGCGGGGGCCAGGTTGCCATGCTCAGATACGCTCTCAAGCGGCTTTTCCAGTCGCTCGTCACGCTTTTCATAGTCGTCTCATTCGTGTTCCTCCTGATGCGGCTCCTGCCCATCGAAGGCTACTTCGGTGACCGATTCCAGAAAATGAGCAAGGAAGCGATACAGGCTGGCCTCCAGAAGATGGGATTGCTGGATCCCTGGTACCTGCAGTTGGGACATTTCTATTCGGACCTGCTCAGGGGCGATCTTGGGGTTTCCAACATCTACCGGCGGGACGTCCCGATAGCGAAGATCCTGGCTCCGCGCATACCCTATTCAGTGGGTTTTGGCCTTGTAGCCGTAGTTGTGGCCATGTCTGTCGGCCTGTCCATGGGCGTTTCGATGGCGAAGCACAAGGATCGAATCCAGGACCGCCTCGGCACCTTTTACATCGTTTTCGCCCATGCGGTGCCACTGGCTGTCTACCTCCTTTTCGTGCAGCTCTACGGGACGAGCCTCTTCAGGCTTCCCCTCCTCTTCGACAAGTACCAGCCCCTGAGCTGGATACTCCCCGCCATTTCGATGTCCCTCAATGGCATCGCCTTTTACGCCATGTGGATGCGCCGCTACATGGTAGACGAGTTCAACAAGGACTATGTAAAACTCGCGCGCGCCAAGGGACTTTCTTCCGGCGCGATCATGGTCAGACATATTATGCGGAACGCCTACGTGCCCATGGCCCAGTACCTCCCCGCCGCCATCCTCACCACGATCGGGGGTTCGATCTATATCGAAAGCCTCTACTCCATCCCCGGCATGGGAGGCCTCCTCGTGGATGTCATCCAGCGCCAGGACAACACCATGGTCCAGGCACTTGTCCTCATATTCTCCTCCATCGGAATCGCGGGCCTCTTCCTCGGGGATCTTCTCATGGCCCTTTTCGACCCGCGGATACGGCTCGCCAAGGGCGAGGGAGCCAGATGATGAAGGCCCCTGATGCCGAAGCCATGAAAGACATCGACTCGTGCCTCTTCGAGTTCGCAGACTACGACGCGAGCGCTGGCGAAAGGGCGGGATATTCCAATTACTCCTATTGGCGATCGACACTTGGCATGTTTTTCGCCAGGCGGAGCTCCCGCCTCTTCCTCTGGATGCTCGGCATCCTCCTCCTGTTCACCTTCATCCAGCCCTTCCTGCCGGGACAACGGAATCCCACGACCATATTCAACGACCCCGCCACCGGCATGCAGTACCGGAACGTCCCCCCCGGCGCGCAATTCTGGCTCGGTACCAATTCCATCGGCCAGGACCTCTGGGCGAGGATCTGGAGCGGCACAAGGACAAGCCTTCTCATAGGCCTCTCGGTGGGCCTCGCCGAGATGTTCATCGGCATCGCCTATGGAGCGCTCTGGGGCTACGTGCGCCGCCTCGACCGGGTGATGACGGAAATCTACAATGTCCTCGACAACATCCCCACTACTGTCCTCCTCATGCTCCTGGCCTACATCATGAGGCCGAGCTTCCAGACCATGGTCATCGCCATGTGCTCGGTGGGCTGGCTCGGTCTGGCGCGCTTCGTGCGGAACCAGATCGTCATCATCCGCGACCGCGAATACAACCTGGCTTCGCGCTGCCTTGGCACGCCGACCCGGCGCATCATCGCGAAAAACCTCCTGCCCTACCTCGTTTCCGTCATAATGCTGCAAACCGCCCTCTCGATTCCGGGTACCATCGGATGGGAAGTCTTCCTTACCTACATCGGCCTCGGGCTGCCGGTCTCCATCCCCTCGCTCGGCAACCTTGTCAACGAGGGCCGCATGATAATGATGGCACCGGAGCTGCGCTACCAGCTGATCTTCCCGACAGTGTCGCTCTCCCTCATAACTATATCTTTCTATGTCCTGGGCAACGCCTTCTCGGATGCTTCCGACCCGAGGAACCACGCATGAGCGCCGTTCCAGTCCTCGATGTCCGCGACCTGGTCGTCAAGTTCCGCCTGCGCGGAAGAATTCTCACCGCCATCCGTGGCGCGAGCCTGGAACTCCACGAGGGCGAGACCCTTGCCATCGTAGGAGAATCGGGATCGGGAAAGTCGGTCTTCACCAAGACCTTCATCGGCATGCTCGACCAGAACGGCTGGGTCGATTCGGGTTCCATCGACTTCGAGGGAAGGGACCTGACCAGGAACAGGACCGAAGAGGAGTGGATGGGCTTGAGGGGCAGAAAGATCGCCATGGTCTTCCAGGATCCCATGACTTCCCTCAATCCCCTTGTACCCGTGGGAAGGCAGATCGGCGAGGTTCTGGTCCTCCACAAGGGCATGACGCCGGATCAGGCCCGGACCGCCGTGGTGGAGCTCCTCGATCGCGTTGGCATTCCGGAACCGGCATCCCGATCAAGACAATTGCCACATGAATATTCCGGGGGGATGCGGCAACGCGCGGTGATCGCCATGGCCATTGCTGCCGGACCCCGCATCCTGATCTGCGACGAGCCAACCACAGCCCTCGACGTGACCATCCAGGCGCAGATACTCAAGCTCGTGAAGGCCCTGCAGAAGGATTTCGGTTTCACCACGATCTACATCACTCACGATCTCGGCGTCGTTGCGAATGTAGCCGATCGGGTAGCCGTGATGTACGCGGGCAAGATCGTCGAGACCGGAACCGCCGGGGAGATCTTCTACGACGCGAGGCACCCGTATACCTGGGCCCTTCTGTCCTCCCTGCCCCAGCTCGGCGTCAAGGGCCAGAACCTCTACTCGATCGCTGGCACGCCTCCGAATCTCTTCAACGAGATCAAGGGAGATGCCTTCGCCCCGAGGAATCCCCGTGCCCAGAAGATCGATTTCGAATACGAGCCTCCGATGTTCGAGGTGAGTCCTACCCACCACGCAGCCACCTGGCTTCTCGATCCCCGTTCCCCGAAGGTCGACCCACCTCCTGCCATCCAGGCGATGCGTGCGCGCTACCAGGGGAGGGCTCCATGAGCGATCGCGAAATCCTCCTCGATGTCCGAGACCTAAGCGTCGATTTCAAGCTGAAGGGCGGCGCGGCCTTCCATGCGGTGAAAGCTGTGAGCTTCCAGATCTACAAAGGGGAGACCTTCGGGCTTGTGGGGGAGTCGGGTTCGGGCAAGACCACGATAGGGCGCGCCATCATCAGGATCAACGAGGCCTCGGGAGGACAGATCCTCTTCCGTGGCAAGCGCATTGACGGACGCATCGAAGCCTCGCTCGACCGCGAGCTGATACAAGGCATACAGATGATCTTCCAGGATCCCTTGTCCTCCCTGAATGAAAGGGCCAAGGTGGACTACATCGTTTCCGAAGGCCTCTACCAGACACGGCCAGGACTCTCCGGAGCACGGCGGCTTTCGATCGTGGAGAAAGCCCTCCTCGAGGTCGGCCTCCTGCCCGAGTTTGCCAGCCGCTTTCCCCACGAATTCTCAGGCGGCCAGCGCCAGCGCATCGGCATCGCCCGGTCTCTCGTGATGGAGCCCGAGCTCGTCATTGCCGACGAGCCCATCTCCGCCCTCGATGTCTCGATCCGGGCCCAGGTCCTCAACCTCCTTTCGCGCCTCCAGAAGGAAAAGGGCCTGACCTACCTTTTCATAGCCCACGACCTTTCGGTCGTGAGGTTCATAAGCGACCGGATCGCGGTAATCAACAGGGGTGAGCTCGTCGAACTCGCCGAAACGGAGGAGCTCTTCACGCAGCCCCTCCATCCCTACACGAGGGCCCTCCTGTCGGCCATTCCCATTCCCGACCCGATACAGGAGCGGAACAAGGAGATCCTCGTCTACGACCCCAGCTGTCACGACTACTCGAAGGAGAAACCCACCTGGCGCGAGGCGATGAGGGGCCACTGGGTCCTGGCAAATGGGCAGGAAGTTGATAGTTACTTGAAGCTGGCCCCGACTCCTGCCAAGGAACAAGTATGAAGGAGCAACGCAAGGACCGCGCGAAACTCGTGGAGCGACTCGCCAGGACCTTCGCGAAGCCCGGCGAAGGCCTTGCGTCCCTGCAGGTCCTGGTCCTCTGTCCTGGCGAGGCACCCTTCGAGGTAGCCATGGGCTTTGGGCACATCGATCCCGCCGATCCGGAGCGAAACAGGGCCATCGACATGGACAGCAAATTCCGCGTGGCTTCGATCTCGAAGCCAGTCTCTGCCTTGGGCGCCATGATTCTCGTCGACGAGGGACTGCTTGACCTCGAGGCGGATCTTTCCGGCTATCTCGGTTTTGCCCTCCGCAATCCCGCCTTCCCGGATACCGCGATCACCGCTGCGATGCTCCTTTCCCACACTTCCTCGCTGCGTGACGATGACGGTTACAACCTGCCCTTCCCGCAGCGACTCGTCGACCATGTCGGACCCGATGCAAGGGGGAGGTGCCATTGGGCTGGCGCCGGCGATCATACCGACAGCTCGGGCCGGGACCTCTCGCCCGGCAATTATTTCTGCTATTGCAATCTCAATTATGGCGTTCTCGCGACTGTCATGGAGCGCCTGTCGGGGAAGCGATTCGATCTCTACATGAGGGAGAGGGTCTTCGAGCCCCTGGGCATCGACGCCGGTTATAACGTACTGAACCTGTCCGATGCGGGGTTTTCTTGTCTTTCAACCCTCTACCGCGCGATGGATCGGACGGGGTACTGGGATGCGAAGGGTCCCTGGTACCCGCAGATCGACGACTACGGAGGAATCAGGCCTGCCTGCGGCTGCAGAATCGAGGAAGGCCATCGACCGGAAGAATCCGAGGCATATGAACCTGGTACAAACGGCAGCCTCTTTGGCCCCCAGGGAGGCCTCCGCATCTCGGCCCGCGATCTCGGCACGATCCTTCGCCTCTTCCTCAATTCAGGCGAAGTGGACGGAGTCCGGATTGTCTCGGAACATGCGATCCGCCTCATGACGACGAGTCGCTGGACCTGGAATCCTGAAATCCGGAACGCTTCGCTCTACGGCGGCAGTACGCGAGAGAGCGGGCTTGGGCTCATGCGGATCGCGGGTGTCCGCGACGAACTCGGAGGGGATCGGCTTCTCCCAGCGGGCGGACATCAGCCCTGGTGCCACCACGCGGAGGCCTGGGGACTGCTTGGGGCTCTCGCCTTCGATCCCGCCGAAGGATGGGGTTATGTCTACCTGATCGGGGGCACGCAATCCCAGCCCGAGAGGTATCGGGGGAGCTACAGCTCCTGCTACCGCTGCGAGGAGGAAATCCAGGCTGCCATCATCGAGGAATGCATAGACAGGCGCTACCACACGGGTCTTTTCAATTGGCGGAATTCCTTCGGCGAGTTCGGCGCCTGGGACTTTGATGGAGCCACCATGGGCAAGGACGGACTCGAGGTGGATTGGCCAAATGCCCGCGGACTGCAGGTGCTCGCGCCAGGGGGTGGCGAGGTGAATGCGATGGGCGGGATGGTCGCGAGTCCGGTGCTCGAGACCGCCGTGCCGGCCTGGGAAGCCATCCCTTCGTGGAACGCGCGCTCAGAGGAGGGCAAGGCCCGCATCGATGTACGGCTCAGGGCCCGGATCGAGGGCCACTGGACGGGGTGGTATGGCATGGGATCATGGTCCGAGGGAACAGGCGAAGCTGCGCGATTCTCGATCCGCGGACAGAAGGATGAGTGGGGCGAGGTCAGGACAGATACACTTGTCCTGAAGCGACCAGCAGATGCATTCCAGCTCCTCTTCGTCCTCGTCAGCCTCGATGGAGGCAGAGCCCGGCCAGGGCCACTCCTTGTCAACGCGGGCCTCGCCTGGTCGACCCGCCGTCCCGAGGGCGGCGCCTGGGAGAGGTGGACCTCGCGAGGCCCCCGAGCCTACGCAATATCCGTGCCCGGAGTCCCGGCCTGGTCCCAGATGCCCTATCCCGACGGAGGCCGCAGCTGGTGCAGTGCCACCTGCCTCGCCATGATCCTCGAACGCTGGCGGTACGAGCTTGAGGCTCACGAGGGAACCGGGAGCGCCGAAGTGGCCGAGGAGGCCTCGGTGCGCTCTGCCGCGGCCGGGGTCTTCGATCCCGGCTGGGGGGGCTGTGGCAATTGGGCCTTCAATATCGCCCATGCTGGAGCCTGCGGCTGCGATGCCTTCGTCATCCGCTACCCAAGCCTCGACCGTCTCGAAGCGCTGATTGCCGTGGGCATTCCCCTTGCCCTCAGCGTCTCATGGGACAATGATACAGGCAGGGTACTGACAAATGCCCCGCTCCCGAAAAGCTCGGGGCACCTGACGCTTCTCGTCGGCTTCGACGCGAAGGGTGACCCCATGATGCATGAACCGGCCTCGCTCGACGATGCGGGCGTTCCAAGGACCTACAGGCGGGCAGAACTGGAGGCGCGCTGGCTCGAGGCCTCGGGCGGCGCGACCTATGTTGTCGTTCCCAGGGGCAGGGCGATCCCCGGCATTCCCTGACCATGAGGACCGAATTCGGGAATCCCTCCTTCTGGGCGGCCAAGCTCCCCGACCCTGACATGCTGCTCCTGTCTCCCGATGGGATAGGTCGACTCAATGACGGCATCAGGAGCTCGTTCCTGCCCATCGCCGATCCCCTCGCGCTGGACTCCTGGTCAGCCCTGGAAATCGCAGCCGCCATCACCGGCTGCGGAGAGCTGCCGGACGAGGCCTGGTGTCGCGGCGAACTCCTCCTCCCCGAGGACAGGGAGGCGCTCGGGGCCTCGCTCGACCTCGGGAAGGTCTCTGCCTTTTCGGGCTATTGCTACGGTATCACGGTGCGCCGCTCCGACATCCGCGCCTTTCCAACGCATACGGCGATCCACGAGGCAGCGACCGGCTACGAGGACATCGACCTGCTCCAGCACAGCGCGCTGGATCCCGCGACTCCCCTGGCAATCCTGCACGAAAGCCGGGATGGGCAGTGGTTGTTCTGCATTGCTCCCTTCTATGCAGGATGGCTGCACAGGAATGATGTCGCACTGTGCGACGGGTCCGACACCCTGGTGCAGGCACTCAAGCCTGGGCGCTGCCTCATCGTCACCGCGAGTTGGTATCCGCTGGCCGTCGACGGAGATGAGATTCTCTTCCAGATGGGTGCGCGCATTCCCTGCGAAGCCCAGGACGGCGCCGCGCATGCTTTGCTGCTGCCCCGACGCAGTGCTGATGGCACCCTCCAGTGGCGCCGCGTGGAGCTCGCAGGGGGCGGCGATGCCCTGTCCCCCGGCTTTCTGCCCTTCAGCAAGGCGAAGGTCCTTGAGCAGGCCTTCAGGATGCTGGACGAACCCTATGCCTGGGGCGACAGCTCCGGAGGCCGTCCCGGGCGTGACTGCTCCCGGCTGGTACAGGACATATTCAAGACAATTGGTATTTTTCTTCCGAGGAACGGCAGCCAGCAGGCCTCATGCCTGAAGACCATTCTTGAATTCCTGGACGGCGAGGACTTCCCTACCCGCCTCGCGCGGCTCCAGTCCCTCGGCTCTCCGCTTTGCCTATTGAGGATGCCAGGGCATATCCTCCTTAACCTGGGACAGGAGAACGGCATGTCCTATGCTCTCCACTCCCTCTGGTCATATGGCGGCGTTCATGCAAACAGGACAATCGTCAGCCCCCTCGATATGGGAATTGGCACCACAAGCGGCCCCATTCTTTTGCGCATGAGCCGCGCGGTGGGGCTGGCTTGACCGGTTGACTGGATACAGCTGAAGAAGCTGAAGCCCGAGACTATATCTCCGACTATACCTGAAGATATGAACGACCGACCCTTTAATGTCGAGGAAGGGTATCAAGGATTATTATCTTCCCGACTGGCTGTACCCGAGCCCGGACCTTCCGTCGGGATCGACCGCCTTGGCACAGTGATCGGCCAGGCGGCAAAAAAGGGTCGAGCGGATCAGCAGTCCGCAAGCGCCGCCGCATGTGCCATCGAAGGTGCCGCTTCGGCGAGGATGCGTACTGCGAGCTCGTGCGCCTCTTCCTTGCAGAGCGATTTTCCATGGCCTGTCGAGGAATCGAATTCGGGCTCGGAGAGAAGTTCCCTGCCCCGGCCCAGGTACTCTTCGAATTCCGCCTTGTAGACCGGGGGGAGGACAAAGAAGATATCCTCGAGCCAGGCCCCAATCCATGAGAGGAGGGCGACGGCGTCGTGCGCCCGCATCTGCCCGATGGCGAAGTAGGCAGTGTAGGCCAGGGGCAGGAATGATTCCCAGCGGTCATGCGACTTATAGGTCGTCGAAAGCGCAGATTGGAGCCGCGCCTTGGCTTCGAGGCCGTGGCCAAGAAGCCTTTCGGTTTCGGCCAGCACGCAGAGGTTATGGATCCTCTCATCGCTCGTCCGTGCAATAGCCAGAGCCTCGTTGTACCAGGTCGCCGCAGCTTCGGGGGAGCTGCCGAGGCGCTCTGCCTCTCCCAGGTAGAAAAGTATGTAGGGAAGGAACTGGTCGTCGGGAGTTCCGTAGACGAGCTTGCGGGCCATTTCCAGGGTCTCGGTCGCCTTCCGGAAATCGCCGAGGCCAAGTTCCAGGTTTCCGAGGTTGGCGAGATAGAGGGAAGTCGCGAAGCGGTTCCCTTCCTCTTCCGCGATGGCCAGGGCTTTCTTGTAATAGGTACGAGCCGCGCTCCAGTTGCCCTGGTCGACGGAGATGTCCCCGATCGAGAAGAGGGCGATGCCCCAGCGTCTGAGCTCTCCGACGCGGGAAAGGATCCCGACACTCTCCTCGAAAAGGGCTTGGGCCTTCGCGTAGTCCGAAAGATCCGCAGCGACCCATCCGAGGTAGTAGATGGCATAACCGACCGCTACGTCGTCGCCCGCCGTCCGTGCCTTGCTCAGGCTCTCCTCAAGGATGCTTCGCGCAGAATCGACATTGCCATCCGCGTATTCGTGGAAGCCGAATTCCTCGAGCATGCGCGCCTCGCAGACGAGGTCGCCCGATTCACGGGCAAGGCTGATACACTCCGTGCGCCACTCGCGGTTCTCGGGGGCGTTCTGGTAGCGGGGAAATCCCGACAGCACGTAGGCATGGTAGAGGGCCCAGGCGCGTTCCCTGCCGGTGCTGCCCGCGCTCGCCTCGAGGAAGGCGCGCATCCGCTCGAGTCCCTCGAGCCTGTTCTCCCCCCGGATGAGCCAGAAACGGAAAAGGGCATTGCAGAGGCGGAGTCCCTTGGTGACCTGCCGTTCGTGGGCCCAGTCAAGGGCAGAACGGAAATTGTCATTGGCCGCGTCGATGGAGGCGATCCAGCGCGGCATGTCGCGCCGGTAGAGGTTAGGGGCGATCCGCTCGGCAAGACCGAGGAAGTAGTCCAGGTGCAGGTCCCTCATCGCGGAGCTCTCGTCGGCTTCGGCCAGCTGCTCGCAGGCATACTGGCGGATGGTCTCGAGGAGGTAGTAGCGGACCTCCTCCCCCCGATCGTGATCCACGACCACGAGGGACTTGTCTACGAGACGGGTCAGCAGCTCGAAGGTGTCTTCGCTCGTGTAGACGGCTTCCGCGTCTCCCAGGGTCCAGTCCCCGACAAGCACGGAGAGCCGCCTGAGCACTGTCCTCTCTTCCTCCGAAAGAAGCTTGTAGCTCCAATCTATCAGGGCGTGGATGGTCTGCTGTCGGGGCAGGACCGAGCGACTGCCTCCCGTAAGCAGATTGAAGACATTGTTGAGCTTGGCTGCAATCTGTTCGACCTTGAGCATCCTCACCCTGGAGGCTGCCAGCTCGATGGCGAGGGCCAGACCGTCGAGACGCCGGCAGATCTGGACGATGGCAGTGGCATTGGCCTCGGTGATCTCGAAATCGGGCCTCACTGCCTTCGCCCGCTCAAGGAATAATCGGACCGCCTCGGATTCCCGGATGATCTCCATGCTGCTCTTCGGTCCCGGAAGGGAGAGTGCAGGCACCTGGTAGATGCTTTCACCAGAGAGGCCGAGGTTCTGCCGGCTGCTGGCGATGACGCGGAGCCCGTGACAGGCCTGCAGGAGCGGATGGATGAGATCGGCGCAGGCTTCGACCAGATGTTCACAATTGTCAACGACGAGGAGGATTTTCTTGGGACAGAGATAGTTGATCAACATGTCCTGAGCCGAGGCTCCCCTGCCTGGCGCAACCCCGAGGACGTCGCAAAAGGCCTGGGGCACCAGATGGGGCTCGGCCAGGGGAGCCAGTTCGATGATCCACACCCCGCCGGGGTAATCGGTCAGGACTTCCGACGCGACCTGGACGGCGATCCTCGATTTGCCGATCCCGCCGGCCCCCGTAAGGGTCACAAGGCGGCTCTTTTCAAGCAGGTCGCGGATCTGCCCGACCTCCCTCACTCGCCCAATGAAGCCGGTTGTCTGCGAGCTGAGGTTGTTGGGTACGGCGCTCAGGGATGCCAGGGGAGGAAACTCCTCCCGCAGTCCCGGAGCCAGGACCTGCCAGAGTCGCTGGGGTTTGAGAATTCCCTTCAGGAGGTTCTCGTTCATGTCCCGGAGATTCAAACCCTCCGCAAGCCCCGTCCCAAGCAACTCGGCATGGTCATTTGAGACGAGGATCTGTCCTCCATGTGTCGCGGACATTACCCGGTGCGCCAGTGCCAAGGTCATATAGCCACGATAGTCATCGCCGCATCGCTCGGCCAGGCCCGTATGCAGACCGATCCGGACCTTGATCCTGTGCCCATGGATATCGACTCCAAGTCGTCGCTGGACGTCAACGGCGGCTTCGGTAGCTTCCACGATGTCGGAGAATGCGGCACAGAAAGCGTCGCCGACGATGTTGAAAACGTGACCGTTCCACTCTTCGATGCAGGACTGGAGGATGGCATCATGCCATTCCTTTATCGCATCCCACTCGTCCGGAAACTCCTGGGCCAATACCGTGCTCCCTTCCATGTCCGAAAAAAAGAAGGTTATCGAGCCGGGTGGCGCCTGCATTGGAGATCTCCTTGCCTGTCTGCTGGATGTATTCCAACCCCTGCAGTCTAGTCCAAGGAGCCCCGAATGTCATCCGCGCCTGCCGCGTTCCACCAGAGTCAGGTGTGGCCAGGTGCTCGGCCCGGAACGGCTGCGTTGTCAGCCAGCACGACCACGGATGGATGACCAGCCACCCGAGAACGAAGGGCAGGACCCTGTCACTGACCTCCGGCATGGTTATTGAACTCGATGTCAATCTCGCCTGAAGATCCACATTCTCTTCACATCCGCCACTCTCCCTCTAGCCTTTTTTTTGTTTCTTTGGTGTTTTCTTGATTGACAGATCGAATATTACATTTTTAAATGAATTAACTTACTCGCTTCGGGAAACTTCCCGTCGCTAGTCGGAGCTGCCTGGGAGGGCCTCGTGGACGAAAGATTGGGGAGCAACCATAAACTCGTAAAGATCCACAATCGGGCTCTTGTCCTAAAAATCATCCAGCAGAATGAAAACATTTCGCGCAAGCAGATAGCCCTGCAAACAGGGCTGTCGCAGGCAACCATCACGATGATCACAAACGCCCTCCTTGAACTTGGGCTTATCCTCGAGACAGGCAAGGACATGAGTTCGGGCACACAGGGACGGAAACAGGTATTCCTGTCCATCAACAAGGAAAAATACAGGATCATCGCAATGAATCTGGGTCGGAGCCTGGTACAGACAGCCATTTGCGACCTGGCAGGCAACATCCTCCACAAATCAGAACAGAATCTGGAGCTTTTCAAGGAACGCAACTTCCCAAGCGATAGGATAGAAGAGCGTGTCGTTGGCCTGATCCGGAACCTCATGAGTGATTTCGGCATGGACAGCCAGGATCTTCTGGGAATTTCCATCGCTGCCCCAGGTCCCCTGAACGCAGGGAACGGCATCATCCGCAGTCTCGCCAGCGGCGGGAGCGGACAGCCCTCGGCTGCCCCCTTCGACTGGCGCGACATCCACCTGAAGGAGGCGGTGCAACGCGAGTTCTCCGTCAATGCCTTCGTCGAGAACGATGCCAACATTTCAGCACTCGGTGAGAGCTGGTTCGGGGGCGGAGGAGGTGTATCCAACCTCGCGGTCTACATGATCGGTTTCGGTACGGGCGCAGGGGCGATCATCGACGGGATGCTGTATAGGGGGGCCGAGGATGTCGTGGCGGAGATCGGGCATGTCACTGTCAACTTCAACGGGCCGGAATGCCGTTGTGGCAACGTTGGATGTCTCGAACTCTATTCCGATTTCCACAACATCATCGACGATTACGACCGCCGCAGGGGCAAAGCCGGAGGAGTCCCCGCCAGACAGCTGCCGAACTCGGAAGCCGTCCTCCGGATCAAGGGGATTTTCGAGGAGGCGGCGGCAGGCGGAGCCGAAGCGGTCGAGGTGCTTACCGCGCACGGCAGGGTGCTGGGGCTGGGTGCGGTCACTCTCGCCAACATCCTCTGCCCGGAAAGGATCATCATCTCGGCCAACGACCTCGGTGACATCGACCTTTCAATACTAATTACTCAGATCCAGGAGGCTGTACGCCGGAGGGCATTCCCTTCCATCGCGGACAAGGTCGGAGTTGTCGCCTCGACGCTGGGAAGGGACATCACCCTGTATGGGGGGATCGTGCTCGTGCTTCAGGATCTATTCCTCAACATCGCGGAGTGAGGAAAGGAGGCTCTGGTCTTCGGTCATCGCTGATATGCACATTTTCGCAGGAAACACTTTCGCAGTACACACTTCAAGGAGAGACGACAGATGAAGATGAGAAGATTGCTGGTGGCCATGGCCATCATGATGGCGCTCCTGCCGACCCTCGGCTGGGCGCAGAAGAAGACGCTCACGTTCTGGACCCTGCAGCAGGCGGCTATCGACATCCAGACGGCGCAGCAGAATGCGGTCAAGGATTTCGAGACAAAGTTCAATTGCACGGTTCAGGTCACCTCCTTCCCCTACGTCGAACTGCGTGACAAGATGCTCACCGCCGTCGCCGGAGGACAGGGACCCGACCTCCTCCTCCTGGACCAGATCTGGGTCTCCCAGTACGCAGCGGCCAAGTACGTCATGCCCATCACCAGCCTGATGAAGACTTCGGGCATCAAGGCCGACGACTACTTCCCTGGCGCCTGGGGCGCGGGCAGCTACCTCGGCGAAACCTACGCCGTTCCCTTCGATGTCGGCGTCTGGGCCCTCATGTACTACAACAAGGACATGTTCAAGGCCGCCGGCCTCAATCCGGACAAGCCACCGGTCACCTGGGACGAGTTCCTGGTCGCGGCCAAGAAACTCACCAAGGGCGACAAGTACGGAACCGCTGTCTGGCTCGGCAAGGGCGACGCGATCCAGTGCATGACCGACGCCTTCACCTTCTCAGGCGGCGGCAAGATCATCAGCGATGACGGCAAGAAGGCCCTCCTCAACAGCCCCGCCGGCGTGGCAGCCCTCAATTTCTGGAAGGCCTGCGCCGAGGTCAGCCCTCCTGGAACGGTGGGACGTGACGAGGAGGAATCCTTCAAGCTCTTCACCGCCGGACAGGTGGGCATGTTCTTCTATGGCGAGTGGGGCCAGGATTCCATCGCCTCCCGCGCGCCGAAACTCAACTATGGAGTGGCCAACCTTCCCAAGCCCACCAATGGCAAGTCAGTCGGAACCTTCGGTGGCTTCAACATCGGCATCAACGCGCAGTGCGCGAACAAGGACCTGGCCTGGGAGTTCGTCAAGTACAGCACGAAGAAGGACGTCAACCAGAAGATCACGATGCTGACCCCGGCCAACAAGGCCGCTGCCAACGCCTATCTCAAGGAGAAGCGGAAGTTCCCGGACACGATCTACCAGCAGCTCACGCTCGCCCTCTTCCGCCCCTCGGTTCCGAATTATCCCGAGATCGCGGAGATCCAGAGGACGGCCACCGGCAAGATCCTCCTCGGGGAGATGGACACCAAGGCTGCGCTCGACGAAGCTGCGGCGGCCATCGACGCATTGCAGGATTAGGAATAATTGACATGATCATGGGCGGGCGGGGCTCG
>JBMOIK010000019.1:0-23552 GCA_049317365.1 Rectinemataceae bacterium
AGATCCTTCCCCGCCCCGTCAAGCCCATGTCCGATTTAGTCCTGGTTGTGAACCTGTCGCGCGCGGGCCGGGCCCTCGTGGACGCCGAGGTCCAGGTGGACCTCACAATGCCCGCCATGTTCATGGGCAAGAACAGGCCTGTCCTGAAGCACGTAGGCGAGGGACGCTACGAGGGAAAGGCAGTCCTTCCCCGCTGCATGAGCGGCGACAAGCGCTGGCAGGCCGAGATCCTGGTCAAGGAAGCAGGTAGCGAAGCCAGGGCTGTCTTTCCCTTCGAACTTCCCTGACCGTGGATCCGGCCTTCTCGCTCGCGTTGGGTACGGGGCTCCTCGGAGGCTTCGGGCACTGCATGGGCATGTGCGGACCCATCGTGGCGTCCGAGGCCGTGTCGCGGGGGGCGAAGGCGGAGGGCTGGGGTGCTGGCTTCCTCGGCAGCCTCCAGTACCATGCGGGACGGCTCTTCACCTACTCGGCGATCGGGGCCCTCATGGGCCTTTCCGGCTCCTTTGCCAACACTGCCGGAGCGTTGGCGGGCATCCAGGACCTGGCTGCCCCGCTTTCGGGCCTGGCGATGATCGCGATGGGAGCCGGCATCCTCGGGCTCTGGCGCGGGACAGCCCTGATAGAACGCAACAATTCCCTGATTCTGCGACAGGCAGGGAGGATCCTGGCCGGGACGGCCGCACTCCGCAGCCTGGTCTTCGGGGCTGCGATGGGACTCCTGCCCTGCGGCCTGTCCTATACGGTGTTCATGGCGGCAGCGGGCACCGGCGCTGCCTTCCCGGGAATGCTGGTCGCCCTCCTCTTCGGACTCGGCACCCTGCCTGCCCTCCTTCTTTTCGGGACCCTCGCTTCAAGGCTTGGCGCCACGCGGAGGCTCATGATCACGCGGGCGAGCGGGATCGTCGTAATGCTGACAGGTGTCTACTACCTCGCCCGCGGACTTGGATTCCATGCCCCTCTGTGACCACTGCGCCTTGCCGGTGAAGGAGGGCGGGGAGATCTGGGCGGACTTCGACGGCGAGGCGAAGATCTTCTGCTGCCATGCCTGCCTCGGCGTCTATGGCCTCATCCACGGTGAGGGCCTCGAGGGCTTCTACGAGAGGCGGCGGGGCTGGTCAGCCGGCCCGGTGGAGACGCGGGCGATCGACGCCGCTGCATTCCGGGACGCTGTGCGCGAGGTCGGTGCGGAGTGCGAGACCGACATCATGGTCGACGGCATACGCTGCGCCTCCTGCATCTGGCTCAACGAGAAGATCCTGGAACGCACCGAAGGTGTGACCTTCGCCCGGCTCAACTACGCAACCCACCGCGCCCGCATACGCTGGGATCCCTCGCGCCTGGATCTGGATGTCATCCTTGCGCGCATCGCGTCCATCGGCTATGTGCCCAAGCCCTACGTCCCGCGCGCCTTCGAGGACGAGCAACGGAGGCAGGCCCGGGACCTCCTCCAGCGATTCGGAACCGCCGCTTTCTTCTCGATGCAATTGATGCTTTTTTCGGTGGCCCTCTACGCCGGCTTCTTCCAGGGCATGGAAGCGGGCATCAAGCGGGTTTTCCATGTCATTTCCCTCGCCCTGGCGACTCCCGTGCTCTTCTATTCCGGTTGGCCCCTGATCAAGGGTTCGATCCGGGGCCTCATGAACCGGGCCTTCACCATGGACCTCCTCATCGTCGTTGGAGCCGCCTCCGCTTACGGCTACAGCATCATGGAGATGGCCAGGGGCGGAGAAGTCTATTTCGATACTGTTGCCATGATAATTACCCTCATCCTGCTGGGCCGCTACCTCGAGCGCGTGGCCAAGAACAAGGCTTCGGAGTCGATCAACCAATTAGTACAGCTTGCACCCCGCGAGGCCAGACGGATCGATGCGGCGTCCGGCACCGGCTTCATGGATGCGTCCGCAGCCCCGGAATCAGCAGGGCGGACCATGATCCCGGTGGAGCTGATCTCGATCGGCGACAGCATCGAGGTGCTCCCGGGCGAGCGCATCCCCCTCGACGGCATTGTCCGCTTCGGCGCTTCGGAGGCCGACGAGTCGATGCTCACAGGCGAGTCCCGGCCCCGCTCGAAATTCCCGGGCTCGGAGGTTTTCGGCGGTACCATGAACCTCCACGGCCACCTTGTCTTCGAGGTCACCGTGACCGGGAAGGACACCGTGCTCGCGGGAATCATCAGGGCCGTCGAGGACGCGCAGGGGCGGCGCGCACCCATCCAGGCCATCGCCGACCGGGCTGTCGCCTACTTTGTCCCCACGGTGCTGGTCATCGCGATAGCCACCTTCGTCGGATGGCTCCTGGCGGGAGCGACAGCCTCGAAGGCCCTCATGGACTCAGTCTCTGTCCTCGTGATCGCCTGTCCCTGCGCCCTGGGACTGGCGACGCCTTTGGCTATTCTTATAGGTACTTCGCACGCAGCCTCCCTCGGGATCCTCATCAAGGGTGGCGATGTCGTCGAGAAGGGAAGCCGCATCGACTTCGTGGTATTCGACAAGACCGGCACCCTTACCGAGGGACGGCCAGTCCTCACATATTTCCGTGCTGCGGGCCTTCCCGAGGGCGAGGTCCTCGGCCTGGCGGCTTCCCTCGAGCGCCTGTCGGAGCATTCGCTGGCGAAGGCGGTCCTTGAGGCGGGCAGGGGCCTGGAACCCCGCGGTGTTACTGACTTTGCAGCTGTCCCGGGAAGGGGCGCCGAGGGAAGGATCGAGGGGAGGATGCTTCGCATCGGCACTTCGGATTTCGTCCAGGGCAGAGCTGCTGTCAGGGAGAGCGTGGGCCTGCCGGACCTGGTCACTGCTCCAGAGATCGAAGCCCTTGAATCCTCAGGTGCCACTGTCTTCTATCTGTCGATCGAAGGCCGGATCCATGGTGTCTTCGCTGTGTCGGACAGTCCGAGGCCGGAGGCTGAGGAAGCGGTCAAGGCGCTAAGGCGTCTGGGCATGGGTGTCGCCATGATCACGGGTGACAACAGGGGAACTGCCGTGGCGATTGCGGGGAGGGTCGGCGTTTCTGATGTCCATTCGGAAACCTCGCCTGCGGGAAAGGCAGCCGAAATCGGGAGGCTCGAGGCGGCGGGCAGAAGCGTCCTCATGGTCGGAGATGGCATAAACGACGCCCCCGCCCTCGTGGAGGCATCCATCGGCATGGCCCTCGGTCGTGCGACCGACGTCGCCCTCGAAAGCGCCGATATTGTCACCGTCCGCCCCGACCTGCTTCTGGTGGCCAGATCCGTCGCCATCATGAAGAAGACATTTTCTGTCATACGGCAGAACATCTTCTGGGCCTTCTTCTACAACGTCGTGGCCATCCCCCTGGCGCTGGCCGGGCTGCTCCACCCCATCGTCGCCGCGGCGGCCATGGCCCTGAGTTCCCTCACCGTCGTGGGCAACTCCCTCCGGGCGAGGAGGTCCTGATTGGGTGCGATGTTCCTCCTGATTTTCCTGATGCTCTGCGTCGGGGTTGCCAGCTGGCTCTTTTTCATCTGGGCCGTGAGAAGCGGCCAGTATGAGGATGTCGAGGGTCCGAAATACCGCATGCTCGACGACGATGGCGAAAGAAAACCGCGGAAGCCGCGGAAACCCGTTCCCTGACCAATGCAGCTTGACGGCCCTGTAGTCCACGATAGAACAGGAGGAACTCATGGATTTTTTCGAATGCATCTCATCGCGGCGGAGTTGCCGCTCCTATCTGCCGGATCCGGTCGAGCCGGAAAAGCTTGCGAGGATCCTCGAGGCGGCGCGCCAGGCACCGACGGCGGCAAACAGGCAGCCCTTCAGGATCCTCGGCATGCCGACCGCAGGGCACGAGATCGAACTCCGGAAAGCCTACGACAGGGAGTGGCTTGTCGCGGCTCCGCTCGCCCTCCTGGTCTGCCATGTTCCAGCCGAAGGGTGGGTCCGGAAGGATGGCGCCAACTACTCCGATGTGGACGCGGCGATCGTGATGGAACACATTGTGCTTGCGGCCAACGCCCTCGGGCTTGGCAGTTGCTGGATTGCCAATTTCGACGCAGCTGCCCTGCCTCTTTCCTTCGGCCTCGAGGAGGGTTGGGTGCCCCTGGCCCTCACGCCTCTTGGCTACCCCAAGGAGATTTCTCCGCCAAGGCCCAGAAAGGATATCCAGGCGCTGTACCGCGCCCTGGACTAGGGGACAAGGGCGCCTGACGGGCCAGAGCATGGCCCGCGTCGGGACCCTGCATCGCGGGCCCGCGTGGCAGGCCCGCGTGGCAGGTACGGGAGGGGGCTGTGGTGAGTCTACTCCAGATACTCAGTGTACCTGGGTTCCCACATTGCGCTCTTCACGAGGGCGGCCAGGTCTGCCGGGCGCTCGATGCCGGCCAGGCCGTCCTTGAGGGCTACCTCCGCGACCGCCACCGCTATGGCGGCCGATACTTCCTTGATGCGCGTGAGGGAGGGGTAGATGCGGCCGACGTCGAGGTCGCCAGGCAGCACCATCGATGCGAGGGTTTTGGCAGCCTCGGAGAACATGCGGTCGGTGACATGGCGTGCGCGGCAGGCGACTACGCCCAGGCCCACCCCCGGGAAGATGTATGAATTGTTTCCTTGTCCCGGTACGAAGGTCTTTCCCTCGAAAAGGCAAGGCGGGAAGGGGCTGCCGCTGGCGTAGATCGCCTTGCCCCTGCTCCAGGTGTAGGCTTCCTCTGCGGTGCATTCCGCCTTGGATGTGGGGTTGGAGAGGGCGAAGACGATGGGGCGCGTGTTGTAGGAGGCCATAGCCTCCACAATCTCCCTGCTGAAGGCTTTGGGCATGGTAGAGACCCCGATGATCGCCGTGGGCTTCAGTTCGCGGACGGCGCTGATGAAGTCGGGACAGGCCTTCAGGTCATGGGCGTAGCTGAGCTTGTGGACAGCCAGGTCAGTGCGGCCTTTCACCACCAGGCCCTTGGAGTCGACGAAGCAGCAGCGCTTCCGTGCCTCCGCAACTCCGAGACCCTCGCTGACCAGGGCGGACACGATGAGGTCGCCGATGCCTATGCCCGCCTCGCCCGCCCCGAGGAAGAGGATGCGCTGGTCCGTGAAAGCCGTGCCGGTCAGCCGCTGTGCCGAGAAGAGGCCCGAGAGCACGACAGCCGCCGTGCCCTGGATGTCGTCGTTGAAGGTACAGACCTTGTTCCGGTACGACTCGAGGAGGCGGAAGGCGTTGAGGTTGCCGAAGTCCTCGAACTGGATGAGGGTTCCGGGCCAGGTAGCCTCCACCGCAGCGATGAACTCTCCGACGAAATCGTCATAGTCCTTTCCTCTGACGCGGCTCTGGCGGAGGCCCATGTAGAGGGGGTCGCGGAGGTACTGCTCGTTTTCGGTGCCCACGTCGAGCATGACCGGCAGGGACAGTGCGGGATCGATGCCTGCGCAGGCGGTATAGAGGGAGAGCTTGCCCACCGGGATGCCCATGCCTCCCGCTCCCTGGTCGCCGAGCCCGAGGATTCGTTCGCCGTCGGTCACTACGATGACTCCGACCCCTTTGTGGGGCCAGTTCTGGAGGATCTCGGCGACGTGGCCCCTGTCCTTGATGGAGATATACAGGCCGCGTGGCCGGCGGAAGAGGTGGCCCCAGTTCTGGCAGGCCTGGCCGACGGTGGGGGTGTAGATGATCGGCATCATCTCCTCGAGGTGGTCCATGACGACGCGATAGAAGAGGGTCTCGTTGCGGTCCTGGAGGCTCACCAGGTGGATGTAGCGCTCGAGGTCAGTCTGCTTGGCGTGGTAGTTGTCCATGACGCGGGCGACCTGCTCGTCCATGGTGTGGACGTGGGGCGGAAGGAGGCCGGCCAGGCCCAGGGCCCAGCGCTCCTCCTGGGTAAAGGCTGTGCCCTTGTTCAAAAGGGGATCGTGGAGGAGCTCTGCTCCGTGGGGGAGTCCTGGTCTGGCATGGCGGCCAGCGGAAGAAGCTGCGGAACTTGTCTTGTCTGTCATAGGCACAGGCTAGCGGCCGAATCTTCTCCCGTCAATGGTCCATTCCGGATCGATATGTCTCCGAAGCCGATAGCCAAACCGGGAACCTGCGGTCACTATGCACTATGATCGATCATACGATCGGATCATGGAGGATGGATGGCGCGGACAGTGTTTTTCATCGAAGCCCTCCTCGTGCTGGCTGCCTCGGCGCTCTTGTCGCTCCGTGCGGCCCTTTCGCCCCTCGGCTTCGCGCTCCCTCCCGCAATAGCCATCCTTGTACCCTTCTTCGCTTGCATGGCCGTCTGGCCTCCCGGCGCTGTGCTCCGCGCCATCGGCCAGGCTTTTTCGTCCTCTCACCCCAGCCTGCGGGGAAGGGAATCCCTCGGGATCCTTCGAGCCCTCTCAGGGTTCATCGGCCTCGGCGCCGCTGCGGGAGCCTTGATGGCCCTCATCGTACTCGCGGACGATGCGAAGGGCGGCCGTCCCGAGGCCCTTCCCTTCCAGCTCCTCGCCTTTCTGCTTTTCAGCGCGCTCTATGCCCAGATCGCCCTCATCCTGTGCCGGGTTGTCGAAGGTGCTCTCCTTGTTCCCGCGAGCGCGAAAGGCCGCGATCTGGCCCAGCGCTTTGGCCTTTCGCCCCGTGAGGCCGAGGTTGCCTCGGGGCTTCTGGCGGGGAAGAGCTATCGCCAGATCGGCGGCGAGCTCTTCATTTCGGAAAAGACGGTGAAAACCCACGCTTCGCATATCTATGAGAAAACCGGCTGTCCGAACAGGCTCGCTCTGGTCCTCCTCCTCCATGCGGAGGAGGGCATCCCGGAGGAAAACGCCCTCGATTCCTCCCAGCGGCCGATGGTGGAAAGTGCGGCAAGGGGCGATGTTAAAAACAGCGACGCCGCGAGCGCCGCGGGAGGTAGACCATGAAGCGTTTTCTGTTCGGAACCCTGGCGACCCTGGGTGTCCTGCTTTTCGCCTTTGTCATAGAGGGGGGGAATCCACTCAACTTTATCCTGCCCTCGCCCCTCATCATCACCTTCGGCATGCCCTTCTTCGCGGTGCTGGCGGTCTGGGATTTCAAGGCCTGGGGAAGGGCCTGGGCCGACGCTTTTAAAGCCCAGGACGATCCGCTGCGGCGGCAGAAGTCGGAGCGGCTCTGGGAGTTCTGGGAAAAGCTGTGCTACCTGTCCGGGATAGTGGGATTCATTGCGGGCCTCACCATAATCTTTGCGAGTGCCAAGCCTGACTGGAGTATCCAGGATTTCGGTAAATTCTTTTCAGTCGGCCTCATTGCCCCCCTCCTTGGGCTCTGCTTCGCCATCGTAGGGCGCATCCTTCGCTACCGGGTAGGCCCGCGGGGAGACTGAAGGCCGATCGCTACTTCAGGCGCCAGCCGTTGACGAAGCGCGCGAGGGGCTTGCCGTCGCGGCTCGAGGTCCACCCGCTGTCCCGCGTGACTTCCTTCAGGCTGCCGGCCTCAAGGAGGCGGGCTGTGGTCTCGTAGAGGTCGCGCTTCCCTGAGCGCAGGTTGATGATGCGTACTATGAGGATCCTCGTGGCAGTGGGTGCCATGGCCGCAAGCTTCGCGTCATGCTCGGCGCTGAGCTTTTTCTGGGCGGCCTCCTCGGCAGCGGAGGGGGCGGTCGTGCTCGGCGGACGCGCACGCTTCGAAGCGAGTTCGGCCGCAGCGAGGCTGGAAGAGTCGAAACTCCCCTCGAGGGTAACGCCTGCCTTGCCTGCCAGGAGGGCTGTGATCCTGGCAGTCTCGGCGACCAGGAGGGGGTCGGGACCTTCTCCTGCCCACTGTGGCAGCGTGACGACCTCGACGGCGAGGAAGATGCGGGCAGGGCCTGCCGAAGTCAGCCTGTCGAGGGTGGTCTGGTATTCCATCGTCGCAGCCTGGGCCGCGAGCGAGGTAGCCGCGACCGACGCCAACATGATCGCAATTGGAAATATACTGCGTCTCATTTGACCACCTCCGCTTCGGGTATCACCAGGACCTCGACCTCGATGCCCTTGTCCGACAGGGCTTTTGCCGCGTCGAACCAGGTGATGCCTCCCTTGGGCCTCGGATGGATCGGAGCATCGGTCAGGAGGACTGCCAGGCGGCGGTCGGCCTGCCACTCGAAATCGGAGGCTGCCACGAAGAAGGCCTCGCGTATGGCTTCGGGCACATCCGCCCCGCCCTTGGCCTTGAGGCCCATGATGTAGCCGTTCACCTCTTTCAGGTCGCTGGTGAAGGGCACCTTCAAGGTGATGTAGTCGTCGGGCCAGTAGTCCTTGAAAAGGACTAAACCGATGCGGAAGTTCTTGAACTTGGCGATCCGGTCCTTGAGGAGCTTGATGAGGTTCTTCTTCAGGTCCTCGAGATAGGGCGTCATGCTGTCCGTCGTATCAATGCACACGACCAGGTCGAGCCTCTCGCCCGTTATCGCATCGATGGCTGCTCCGATCTGCGCCGAGGGTGGGCCCTCGGGAGGGGGCGGTGCCGGGGGCGGCGTGGGCTGCGGGGGCGGCGGGGCTTCTACGACGGGCGGGGGTGGTGGTATTTCCACGACCTCAAGCGGCGAGGGAAGGAGTGAGGGTGCCTTTCCCGCAGGGATTTCCCCGGGCGGGAGCTCCGGTTTGGGTAGCGGAGTCCGAAGCTCCTTCACTACGATGTTGTAGGGATTGTCCAGGAAGGCAGCGCTATAGTCGGCATAGGGTTTCTGGAAGGCCCTGATGTTCACGAAGGTACCGTTTCCCACTGCCACCGAGCCCGAGCGGCTCCAGGTGTATCCATAGACGATCACGGAAGGCAGGTAGATGTGGAAGGCCAGGCCAAAGGCCTCATCCTTCAAGGCCTTCGAGGAAATGAGGGAGTAGAGCCTGTTCTGCGGCGGGAGGAGCTTCCCGTTGAGGAGCCTGAGCTCGTCCCCGTTCACGGGATTCCATTTTTCCGCGCGGTAGGCGAAGTTGTCAGCCTTGCCATTTGGGTCCTTTGTCGTCTCGACGAGGAGGACCGAATTGATGTCGGGCTTGGCCCGAACATAGAGGTCAAAGCCCCCAGCGGGATTCCTCTCCACACGGAGATCGGTCGGCGCGAGGCGGAGATCGAGGGCGCTGACAGCCGCGGGTAGGAGAAAGATGGCGGCGAGGGCAAGGTGGATCCCGCCTGGGATCGGGTGCTGTCTCGTTTTCACCCTTCCATTTTCGGGCGTTTATAGGGGGACTACGATCAATTTCGTAAGGAGTCGGCGTCACTGCCATTTCCCGAAAGCGGCCTAAGGAGGCCTTCAAGCCCGTTTTCCTTTATGACATACAAGGATTGCAGGAGTTCGCCGATCTCCCCCTGGGGCCAGCCCTTCCGCGCAAACCAGACGACATAGGCTTCGGGCAGGTCGATGAGGAGACGGCCAGCGTATTTGCCGAAGGGCATCCGGCTCTGGGCGAGGCGGACGAGGAACTCAGGATCGCTGAAAACAGGCTCTCTCATGCTGGGACAGACTATCGGCTCCCTGCGATGCGGGAGTCAATCTCCGGCAGGGCCAGGCTCTTCCTTCCAGCAGGCACATGGATTGCATGAAAGCACGGGAATCCCATTTCGTCGACCTGCGAGGCGCACTATGGTAAAGCTGCACGAGAAAAGAGGAAGGCTCATGGACGACCAGAGGACCCTGGTTTCCTATCTGGCAGAGGATCGCGTCCGTGCCATGTCCTGCGGGGAGAGCCTGGCCCCGCGATCGCAGGGCAGCGCCCTCTTCGCCGATATCTCGGGCTTCACTGCTTTCACCGAGGGTCTTCGTGCACGGCTCGGGCCGCGCCGTGGCGCCGAAGAGCTTTCGCTGATCCTCGATGCCACCTACGCAGCCCTCATCGCCGAGGTCGAGGCCGAATCCGGCAGCGTCATCTGCTTTGCGGGGGACTCGATCACCTGCTGGTTCGACGCAGGAATTGCTGCGGGGACTTCAGGCAGACGAAGCGCGGCAGGACAGGCCCTTCGCTGCGCCTTTGCCCTGCAGGAAGCCATGGCCACCACTATAATGACAAAGGATGCGGGCGAGGCCCTCAGGATCAAGGTCTCCGTGGCCAGCGGCGAGGCCAGCCGCATCGTGGCAGGCGATCCCGTTCGGCAGCTCCATGACACCATCGGCGGTCTGACCATTACCCGCATGGTCATGGGCGAACAGCTCGCAGAAAGCGGCCAGGTGATCATCGACTCCTCTACCGGCGAACTTGTGGGCGAAGCCTTCCATCGGGTCGGAAAGCGGAAGGATCCGACCTCCGCTGAATCCTTCAGCCTTGTCGAGGCAGGGGCGCGACAGGGCCCACGCCGCTCCGCTCCGCAGAGGGGGGCAGGGGCCATCACCCTCGATCCCGATTCCCTCAGGCCCTGGATCAGCGATTCGGTGTTCCGGAGGCAGACGACGGGACAGGGGGCCCTGATCAACGTATTCCGTCCCTGCGTGGCCCTGTTCGTGAATTTCACCGGCATCGATCTCGATGCACCCGAGGGCGGGCCCAGGCTCGATGGCCTGGTCCGGAGGATCGAAGAGGTCGCCTCGCGCCGTGGCGGAGAGCTCCTCCAGGTCGTGGTCGGCGATAAGGGCAGTTATGCCTATCTGGCCTTTGGTGCGGTCACGGCCCACGAGGACGATGCCCGCCGCGCGGTCGATGCGGCGCTCGAGATACGCGAGTTCGGCGCGGGGGAGGGACTCTCGTCCCATCCCCGGACCGGAATCAGCTCCGGGACCCTTTTCGTTGGCAGCTACGGGGGGCCAACCCGTCGGGCCTTCAGTGCCTTGGGGGCTGAGGCCAATATCGCCGCCCGGCTCATGCAGAAGGCCGGTCCCGGAGAGATCCTGGTTTCCGCCCGCATGGTCCGGGCGCTCGAGGGAGCCTTCCGTGTCGAGGAGGGCCATTCCCTCCAATTGAAAGGAACCCTCGACAGCTTCGATGTCTTCCTGGTTTCAGGCGCACGGAGGGAGCGCTCCGTGCGGCTCCTTGAGCCTGTCTTAGGACTTCCCATGTCGGGCAGGACTGCCGAGCGACAGGCTATCAGGGAGGCTCTCGACGCAGCCCATGGTGGCTGCCTGCGGGTGGTGGCCATGGAAGGCGAGGCTGGCCTCGGCAAGTCCCGCCTTCTGGCGGAGCTCGTAAAGGAGGCGAGGGGAAGGGGTTTCGCCTGCCTGGGCGGTGCCTCCCAGGCAGGCTCGAGGCGCTGTCTGCGAGCCTCGACGCTCTCGTGGAGGGCAGCGGTGCCTCGGTAGGACTCCTCGGGCCCCTTTTGGGCATTGAACTGCCCCTCGAGGCTGAATCCGCGAAGCTCGGTGCCGAGGGGCGAAAGACGGCCTTGCACCGGCTTCTCGGAGCCTGCCTCGGAGCAGCGGCGGGCGATGCGCCCCTCCTCATTGCACTCGAGGATTTCCACTGGGCCGACTATCTTTCAATCGAACTCCTGGGCGACCTCGCGAGGGCCCTGGAGTCGCGGCCCCTCATCTTCCTGGTCGCGATGAGGCCGGGTGGCGGGAGCGCGAGGGCCTGGATATCACGCCGCTCGACAGCCCCGAGCCCGAACTCAGTTACCTGTTCAAGCATGTAATGACGCACGAGGTCGCCTACGAGACCCTGTCCTACGAGACGCGGTCCGAGCTGCACGGGAAGCTCGCGGACTACCTCGAGGCCAGCCATCCCGATGAGCCACCCCTCGATACCCTGGCCTTCCACTATGGCAGGAGCGCCAACGAAGGGAAGCGGCGGCGCTATTTCCGCCTCGCGGCTGAATCCGCGGCCGCAGCCTGGGCGAACGAATCCGCCATCGACTACTACACGCGCCTCCTGGCTGAGGGCCTCGACCCGGTGGAGCGCGCAGGCGTCCTTGTGGACAGGGGCGAAGTTTTCGACACAATTGGCAACATCGACGCCGCCCTGGCCGATTTCCGCACGGCCACGGGCCGCGCGCTCGGGCGCTGAACGATCTGGCCCTCATCCTGGCGCGGAAGGGCGACTTTGCAAGGGCAGGGGAGAGCCTCACGCTTGCGCTCGCGCTCGCCCGGGAGGCGGGCGACAAGGTTGCCGCCTCGTCGGCGCTCAACTACCTCGGTTCGGTAGCCCATGCCCAGGGCGACTACGAGGCGGCGAGGGCGCACTTCCTCGAGAGCCTCGAACTGAAACGGGAGATGGGAGAGGTGAACCGGATAGCCAATTCCCTCAACAATCTTGGCATCCTCGTCATGGACCAGGGCAATTATGATGAAGCGCGGCTCTTCCTCGAGGAGAGCCTCGCGCTCAGGCGGAAGATGGGCGACAAGTCCGGCATCGCCTTCTGCCTCTCGAACCTCGGTACGGTCCGGCAGCACCTGGGGCTTTATTCCGAGGCCGTGGCCCTATTCCGTGAATCCATGACCCTCCTCCGCGAGTTGGGCGACCGTAACTCCCTGGCCATGTGCCTGGCCAACCTCGGTGCCGTCGAGGGAGAGCGTGGAAAGCAGGATGAGGAGAGGGCAGCGCTTTCCGAAAGCCTCGGGATACTGTCGGAAATCAAGGGACCGCAGGCCGCCGCATGGCTCCTGGCCTGCATCGGGACATACGCTTCCCGGCGAGGACAGCACGAAGCTTCGCTGCGGCTCGCCTCCGCAGCCACAGCCCTCGCCGCTTCCATAGGGCTTGCCCTCGAGCCGCTTGCGAAGGCTGCGATCGAATCGACGCGGGATGCGGCCCGCTCTGCCCTCGAGCCAGCGGTCTTTGGGCGGGAAGAAGGGGCAGGGACTGTTTTCGACGAGGCTGCGGCCTTTGCCGAGGCGCGGGAGGCACTGGAAGACCAGCAGCCCCTCCGACCTTGACATTTCGGGCTTCGAGCGGGTATTTTCCGGATTACGGTTATGAAGGAGACGAGTAACTGCGGGCCCCGTCACAGGGAGCCGGGGGCGTGATTGAGAACCCCGGCGTCGGAAGCCGCAGTGAATACCCCTCCTGAGCCGTTTCGGTGAAAGCGCCTCGATGTTCAAGATCGAGGTCCAGTAATCGGGACCGTTGGCCCGCGAAATGGGCGAAGAGCGCGGCCTTCCTTCAGGGTTGGCCGAAGCAGGGTGGTACCGCGGATTGACAGGCGGCCTCGTCGAGGCCGAAGGCCCATGAAAGGCCCTTCCCTCCGATTCGTCCTTGCGCATGACGGGAGCATCCCGCGCGCGGACGCGTCGCCGCGATGGAATCAGGGATTCCACCGCAGGGAAGGGCATTTCCGTATTCGCTGCTGATCGAGAGGGAGGCGCGCAATGCGACCCCCCTCGTGCGGACGCGGCAAGCGCGCCCGCAAAGGAGACTCCATGGCGTCCTCTTCCCATTCCGGCCCAGCCACCCCGGTCGAGACCATCCGCCACTCGGCAGCCCACGTGATGGCAGAGGCAGTCACGAAACTGTATCCCGGAACCCGCGTGGGCATCGGGCCGGCCATCGATGATGGGTTCTATTACGACTTCCAGTTCGACAAGCCCCTGCAGCCGGAGGACCTCCCGGCCATCGAGAAGGAGATGCGCCGCATCATCCAGGGGGGGGCGGAATTCAAGCGCCGCGAGGTAAGCAAGGCCGAGGCGAGGCTCTCCTTCGCCTCCGAGCCCTTCAAGCTCGAGCTCATCGAAGGCCTCGAGGACGGCACGATCTCCCTCTACGAGCAGGACGGTTTCACCGACCTCTGCCGCGGCCCCCACGTAGCCAACAGCCGCGAGATCAGGACCGACGCCTTCAAGCTCCGCTCCATCGCGGGCGCCTACTGGCGCGGCGACGAAAAGCGGCCAATGCTGACGAGAATATACGCATACTGCTTTTCCTCGAAGGCCGAGCTCGAGGCACACCTGAAGATGCTCGAGGAAGCCGAGAAGCGCGACAACCGAAAGCTCGGCAACGAGCTCAAGCTCTTCTCGACGCATGAGGAAGCGGGCCCCGGACTCATCTACTGGCATCCCAAGGGCGGCCGTTTCCGCGTCGAACTCGAGAACTGGTGGAGGCAGGAGCACTACGCCAACGGTTACGAGATCCTCTACACTCCCCACATCGGCAAGAGCTGGCTCTGGGAAACCTCGGGCCACCTCGGCTTCTACAAGGGCAACATGTACTCGCCGATGAAGATCGACGAGGACAACTATTACGCCAAGCCGATGAACTGTCCCTTCCACATCATGATCTACCAGAACGAGACCCACTCCTACCGTGACCTGCCCCTCCGCTGGGCCGAGCTGGGGACTGTGTATAGATACGAGAAATCGGGAGTCCTCCACGGCCTCATGCGCGTGCGTGGCTTCACCCAGGACGATGCCCACATCATCTGCACCCCCGAGCAGGTGGAGGATGAGATCCTCGAGGTCCTCCGGTTCTCCCTCGGCATCTGGAAGACCCTCGGCTTCAAGGACATCAAGGCCTACCTCGCCACCAAGCCGACCGAGTCGGTCGGCGAGAAGGAGCGCTGGGACACGGCCCTCGAGAGCCTTCGCAAGGCTGTCGACAAGGAGGGCATCCCCTACGAGATGGACGAGGGCGGCGGTGCCTTCTACGGCCCCAAGATCGACTTGAAGATCAAGGACGCGATCGGCCGGCAGTGGCAGATGACGACCATCCAGTTCGACTTCAACCTGCCCGAGCGCTTCGGCATGGAGTACGTCGACTCCGACGGTCAGCACAAGAGACCCTACATGGTGCACCGGGCCCTGTTGGGATCAATTGAACGCTTTTTCGGCGTCTTCATCGAGCACACGGCGGGAGCCTTCCCTGTCTGGCTCATGCCCGACCAGGTGATGGTCATTCCCGTGGCCTCGGCCTTCGACGGCTACGCGAAGAAGGTCGTCGCCGAACTCAGGAAGGCTGGCATCCGTGTCAGTGCCGACCTTTCCGACGCACGGATGAACGCGAAGATCCGCACGGCCCAGGGCCAGAAGATCCCCTACATGCTTGTCGTAGGGCAGAAGGAAGCGGACGAGGGCGCGGTGGCCGTGCGTTTCCGCGACGGACGCGACCAGGTCACGCTCGCTCTCGAGGATTTCAAGGCGCGGGTGCTTGCCCGCATAGCGGAAAAGTCGCTCGATCTCTAGGAGAGGGGAAGGACATATGTACGAAAGCGAAGCGCGCTCGGCCCTTGACCTGACTGGCTCACTGATCGACAGCCACGGTCCGCGCCTCGTGGGGAGTCCCTCCTGCCTCGCCACAGCCGATGCCCTCCATGAGGAGGCGGCAAGGCGGGCCGACCAGGCAGGGGTGGAGGATTTCACGGTCCACCCGGGAGCCTTCCTCGGCTTCATCCGCCTCCTTGTCGTGCTCTACCTCTTCGCCGCCCTCTGCCTTCCCTTTGCGGCCTGGGTCTCCGCGCTTGCCACGAGCCTTGGCATGGTAGTCCTCGTTGTGGGCTTTATCCTCTACATCGGACTCCTCGATCCCTTCTGGCCCGCTGTGAAAGGGCGCAACGTGATGGCCAGCCTCGAGCCGGTCGGGAAAGCCAGGCAGACCCTCATCGTCTCGGGTCACCACGATTCAGCGCGCATCTTCAATTTCTACGTCGACCGTCCCGAGCTCTACGCACGGCGCATATATGGAGGAATTGGTTCTTTCGCCGCGATCTGGCTCGCATCCCTCGCGCTCGCCCTCCTTGGCCTGCCCTTCGCGGCTTCCCTCGCGGTAACGGTCGTCTTCCTCGCGGGGTTCGCGCTCATCGCGCCCCTGTGGACTTTCGCAGCGAAGGAAGGCACGCCGGGAGCCGGCGACAACCTCGTCGCCAGCGCGGTCGCCCTCGAGGTCCTCGGGCATTTTCGGGCGCGGAGGGACGCCGGCGCCGGGCTTGATTCGACGCGGCTCGTCTTCCTCTCCTTCGACGCCGAGGAGGCGGGCCTGCGGGGAGCCCGTGCCTGGGCCCGGGCGCACCGTGCCGAGGTGGAAGCGACGCCGACCTACTGCCTCAACATGGATTGCCTCTTCAGCGCGGATGCCATCCAGTTTCTCACAACTGATATCAACGGCTCAGTCAGGCTTTCGGCGGACTTCGCGGAACTCTGCCGCCAGTCCGCTGCGGATGCGGGAATCGCGTCCCGCACCATGCCGATCGCCTTCCTGACAGGGGGGACGGACGCGGCCGAGCTCGCCAAGGTCGGCGTCGAGACCACGACCCTCATCGCGATGAAGTGGGACAACGAGTCACGCTCACGCGCCTACCACACTCCCGGGGACACGGTTGCCGCCATCGAGCCAGCCGTCGTCGAGGCTGCCATCGGCATTGCCATAGGAGTCGCCCTGCGCCTGGACCGCTAGACCGCTCCAGGCGTGCAGCCTGCGATGGGGCTACTTCGCGAAGTCGTAGCCGATATTGAAGACCGGCCTGGTCGAACTTGCCTGGCTGCCATCACCGGCGTGGGTCGTGGTGAAGGAGGGCCCTGCGCCGAGGGTGAGCTTTCCCCCCGCGACGGGAAGCAGGAGGTTCGCGATGGCGCGGAAGCTCATGACCCTGAGGGTGTCTGGCTTGCCCCACCAGTCGCTGTGGGTCGAATCGGGGGCCCTGATCATCCGCGTGTTCTGCCGGCTGAATTCGTAGTCGAGGTCGAGGCCGACAGCTCCGAAGAGCGTGCCCGAAGCGGAAACCGCCACATAGGGAAGGCCGAAATCAGTGAAGGGAATGCTGCCCTTCCCCTGCGAAGCGTAGAGGGGATCCATCGCAAGGCTGAGTGAGTTGAATGAGGCGAAGGCGGGAACGAGGACGAGTCGTGGGTCGAGGCTGAGGGGACCGAATCCGAGGGAGGTTTCGAGGCTGAGGGCAGGTCCGAGGAAGATGGATTCGCTCGCCTGTTCGTAGGAATTGGTCGGGGCGATGCCCAGGCTGCCTGCTACGCTGTCGCTGAGCTTGAAGAAACCGATGTTGGTGTTCGCATTCCGGCAGACATATGCTCCCAGTGCGACTTGGATGACCGAGGAAAGGGGGCCGGAAAATCCGTACACTACCGGCATGAGGAAGAGCTCGGCGACATCGGCACCTTCGAGGTTGAGCGAGGAGCCCGAGATGCCGCCGAGGTCGATGCCGCCAGCCCTGGCGGTCACGAGGCGCTCAGGTAGACGGAAGAGGAGAGCCTGGGGCTCCAGTCGTAGCTGAGGCCCGCGTTCATGGTCGAGCCGTCCTGTTCCGGCTGCGAGGAGATGGAGAAGTGCAGCCTCGTAGGCAAGTCGCCACTGGCTGCGGCCTGCGCCCCGGCAGCTCCTGCCGCAAGGACGAGGATCGCGACCGTCATGCCCCGTTTCATTCTCCTCATCCCCGCTTCGTCCTCCTGATCTCGGAGAAACCGCAGTAGGGAACCAGGGCCGGGGGGATCGCCACAGAACCATCCGCACGCTGGAAATTCTCGAGCACCGCGATGATGCCGCGGCTGCAGGCCATGGCGGTGCCGTTGAGCATGTGGACGAACCTGTTCTTGCCTTCTTCGTCCCTGTACCTGACGTTCAGGCGCCTGGCCTGGAAATCGGTGCAATTGGAGGTACTGGTGACCTCGCCCCACTCGCCGCCGTTGCGGCCCGGCATCCAGGCCTCGAGGTCCCACTTCCGGTAGGCCGGCGCGCCGAGATCCCCTGTGCAGGTATCGACGACGCGGAAGGGAATGCCGAGGCCGAGAAAGATCTCCTCCTCGATCTCCCTGAGCTCCTCGTGGATGCGGTCGGAGTCTTCGGGCAGCGTATAGGCAAACATCTCCACCTTGGTGAACTGGTGGACCCGGTAGAGGCCCTTGGAGAACTGGCCCGCCGCCCCGGCCTCGCGCCGGAAGCAGTGGGAGACTCCCGCGAGCCTGAGAGGGAGCCTGTCGCGCTCGAGTACCGAGCCCGAGTAGTAGCCGCCGAGGGTGATCTCGGCAGTGCCGATAAGGCAGGTGCCCTCACCCTCTATGGTGTAGACATTGGACTCTGCGCCCCGGGGATTGAAACCTATGCCTTCGAGGATCTCGGTCTTCGCGACGTCAGGAGTCGTGAAAAGGGTGAAGCCCTTTTTCATGAGAATGTCGAGGGTATAGCGGACCAAGGCAAGCTCAAGGATGACAGCCTCGTTTTTCAGGTAGTAGAATTTCGTGCCCGAGACGCGGGTGGCGGCATCGAAATCGATGATGTCGAGGTCCGCTCCGAGCTGGACATGGTCCTTGGGAGGAAAGTCGAACTTTGTAGGTTCGCCCACCCGTTTGACCTCGGTGTTGTCCTTGTCTTCCTTGCCGACAGGAGCCTCGGGGTGGGCCATGTTCGGTATCTTCCGGCCCTCCTCATCAAGTTGCCTCTCGATGGCAGCGGACTCGGCCTCGAGGGCGAGGATGCTTTCCTTCAGGGCCTTTCCCTCGTCTATGAGCTTCTGGCGGGCCTCGGCGTCGAGCTTGCCCTTCATGGAAGCAGCGTTGTCGTTTCGCTTCTTGCGCTCGTCCTCGAGGTCACGGAGGGCGACATTGCGCTTTTCGTACAAGGCGACGACGAGGTCGGCATCGGCTTTCATGTGCCGATCCGCGATGTTTTTCCGGACGGCGGGGAGCTTGTCTTTGATAAAGCGGTAGTCTAGCATGGTGGCGTGATTATAGCCTCCGGTGCCAGTATTTGCGCAAGCTGGGTGTAACCCGGCTGTCGGAGGAGCTCCCGGGGCCGGGGGGGACTTCGCCAGGCCACCAGCCCTGCACGAAAGGTATTAATTGATGGCATCACGTTTCACGCCCCTTGCGGGATCTTCCAGGACCGGTTCTGTAGGCCTCGCGCCTGCTGTCCTGCCGCGCGCGGCCCCCGATCCCGACCTGCCCGGCTTCGCCCCCCTCGGTGACAGGGCCGGACCCTGGGTTACCGGCTATCTTGCCGCGGGCTACCAGGCCTCGGGCACGCGCAGTGTGGCCCTCGTCTCGACGAGGCTCACGCTGCGGGACAGGTTCGGGAACCTCGGCGTGCGCCTCGGTGCCAGGCGAAACCGCCACCGGGTCACCTCAGGCCTCTATGCCGTGGGTGCCCCGAAGCCGGCGAGCCCGGTCCTCGTCACCTCCAATTACAAGCTTACCTTTGACTCACTCCGGAAGGAGCTTGCCGGCATCGATGCCTGGATACTTGTCCTGGATACCAGGGGTGTCAACGTCTGGTGCGCGGCGGGGAAGGGCACGTTTGGCACATCGGAGCTCGTCGCGAAGGTCTTTGGGACCAGGCTTGGGGAGGTCGTGGAGCATCGGGAGCTAATTTTGCCCCAATTGGGTGCACCCGGAGTCGCGGCCAGGGAGGTCCGGCTCCGCACGGGCTTCCGGGTCCTCTGGGGGCCTGTCCTTGCGGCAGACATCCGTGCCTATCTGTCCGCAGGGAAACGCAAGACAGCCGGCATGACTGCCGTCCGCTTCGGACTCCGGGACAGGCTCACGCTCGCACCGATGGAACTCGTCCATTCCTGGCCGGTCGCACTCGCGGCACTCGCCCTCGGCCTCCTCCTCGCTGCGCCCTGGGGCGCAGGCTGGATGGATCGGGCCCTGGCCTCCACGGTCCTCCTCGAGGGTGCGCTCCTCCTGGCGACACTGGGCTTTCCAGCCCTCCTCTTCGTCCTGCCCTTCCGCGCCTTCGCGCCGAAGGGCGCGGTGCTCGGGGCGGTCTGGGGCTGCGTCGCTAGCCTGGCCCTCGGCCTTCCCTGGGGACTGGGAACCGGGCTGACCCTCGTCTCGACCGCCGGGACCGCGTGGATCGGACTCAATTTCACCGGCTCAACGACCTTCACCTCGCCGACAGGGGCCCTCCTCGAGGTCGAGAGGAGTCTCTGGCCCTGTATCGCTACCCTGGCCCTGGGCCTCGGACTATCGGTCCTGTCCCGGATCATCGGATTCTAAAGGAAGTGGCAATGCTGAATACAAGCTATGTATTGAATGGAACGAGCCTCGTGATAGACGATGGTGCCTGCGTTGGATGCGGAGATTGCCTCGATGTCTGTCCCCACGCCGTCATCGCCATGGACGGGGGCAAGGCCTGGGTCGCCGACCGTGGCGCCTGCATGGAATGCGGTGCCTGCGCGAGGAATTGCCCCGTGCGTGCGATTGCCGTGAAAGCAGGGGTTGGCTGCGCCGCCGCCATCATCCAGGGCAAGCTCCGGGGAACCGCACCGAGCTGCGACTGCGATTCGGGCAGCGGCGACTGCTGTTAGGGACATCATGGAACAGATCGTCATACAAGGAAAGATCGGTGGTGCCATCAGGGCTCCCGCCTCCAAGAGCTCGACGCAGCGGGCCATCGCCTCTGCCTTACTGTGCTCCGGGGAAGCCGGACCCTCCATCCTCAGGAATCCCGGGAGGAGCGCCGACTGCCTCGCGGCCCTCGCGGTCGCACGGGCCCTGGGCGCCCTGGTCCTGGACCAGGGCGATGCCCTGTCCATCCTCGGAGCCGGTCCCGGGCTTTCACGGGATTCCCCTGAGGGGACGCGACGCGAGCTCTACTGCGGCGAGTCCGGGCTCGCCCTCCGGATGTTTTCACCAATTGCGACGATATTTCCCGGGGAGAGCATCCTCGTGGGCTCGGGCAGCCTCGAACGGAGGCCCGTCGCCATGCTCGAGGCGCCGCTCCGGGAACTGGGCGCATTCATCGAGACCAGATCAGGGCTTCCTCCCGTCCGGGTCCACGGACCTCTTCTCGGTGGCGCGGCGCTGGTCGATGGCAGCGAGAGTTCGCAGTTCCTCACGGGCTTGCTACTCGCCCTGCCCCGTGCGCTGAACGACACGGTGCTTGACGTCCCCACGCTCGCCAGCGGGGGCTACGTCGACCTGACCATCGCAACCATGGAAGCCTTCGGAGTCCGCGTCGCCGAAAAGTCCCTTCCAGGGGGCGGCCGCCGCTTCGGGCTCCGCTCGGGGCAGTCCTACCATGCCACCGATTTCGACGTGGAAGGCGACTGGAGCGGCGCGGCCTTCCTCCTCGTGGCAGGAGCGATCGCCGGTGCACCCGGGGGGCTCCTTGTGTCGGGCCTGCAGCCCGATTCGCGGCAGCCGGACCGTGCGGTACTAAAGGCCCTCCGCCAGTGTGGCGCAGAAGTCACTTCGGATGGACAGGCCGTGATGGTCAGGCCTTCGACCCTCGTGCCCTTTGATTTTGATGCGACCAATTGCCCCGATCTATTTCCGCCACTGGCGGCGCTCGCTGCCACGATAGGAGGCGAGTCCATGATCCGCGGTGCCCGAAGGCTCCACGCCAAGGAGAGCGACAGGGCCGCCACAATCGCGGAGGCCTTCAATGCCCTCGGGGCCGAGGTTTCGGTGGAAGGCGACCTGATGCGGATCAGGGGTGGATCGCTCCATGGGGGGACGATCGATGCTGCCGGCGACCACCGGATCGCCATGGCAGCTGCCGTGGCAGCCCTTGTCGCGGAGGGAAAGGTCGTCATTCCGGGGGCCGAATGCGTCTCGAAATCCTGGCCCCTCTTCTTCGCCGACCTGGAATCCCTCAGGCAGTGATGTTCACAATTGCCAGAAACGGACAAGCAGTCCCGGCCGGGAAGGCAGGGGCTGGAAGGCAGGACTGAGCTGTCCGGCCAGGCAGCTCAGTCCGGGGGCAGGGCCTGTTCGGGGGCCGAGGCAACGTTCTCCCTGAGTCCCGCCAGGAAGCGCCCCATCTCCTCGTAGTCGCGGTCCCTGATTATGTGTCCGAGCCAGGAGAGCTGCGAGGATATGCGCTCGAGCTGGCGGGGGACGAGGGGATTGAACATGATCTCGGTGAGGAGCCTGTCGTCCTCCGAGAGGAGCCCCTTGGCTATGGCGAGGTGGCGCTTGAAATTCGTGCCGGGGGCTTCCTGGTGTTCCATGCAGGCTGCGAAGACCATCGTCGAGGCAAAGGGAGTGGCCAGCGAATAGGCCATCGTCCTGTCATGGTCCTCGAAGCCCTCCTCGATGACATGGATTCTGAGACCCTCGTAGAGGGCCTTGAAAAAGGCCTTTCCTCGGGGGTCGGACTGCGAGATCAGAACCGCACTCTCGCCTGACAGGTCGCGGATGTTCGCGAAGGTCGGACCGAACATGGGATGGCTCGAGACAAAGGGGTGGCCCGAAGCCTGGTACCATTCCGCCAGGCCAGTCTTGACGGAGGCGATGTCAGCGAGCGTACAGTCGGCAGGGATGTGCGGCATCGCTTTCTCAAATGCTGGAATGGTGTCTCCGAGGGTAACACAGTTGATGAAGAGCTCCGGTCGGAAGCCCGCGACCTCGGAGATGTCCAGGGCACGGCTGACCCCTATGAAGTATTTCATTTTCGCCGGATCGGCGTCGTGCACGAGGAGTTCGTGCTCCCCGCAGAGTTCCTCGGTGAGCCAGGCGCCCATCCGGCCCGTACCGAGTATGAATATCCTCATTGCGAGACCCTGCGCTCCCCGTAGCAACCGAGGACCCTGAAGCCACGGGCCACGCTTTCGGAGGCCTTGATGGCGGTCGCGACCTTCGGGTCATCCTCCTCGCCCTCGAAGTCGATGAAGATCGCATAGTCGCCGGGCTTGTCGGGCACCGACTCGATGCGGGTGAGGTTGATTCCTGCCTTGGCAAAGATCTCGAGGATGCCGAAGAGGCCACCCGCCTTGTCCGTCGCATTGAACACGACCGAACACTTCATGATGGGCGCAGAGAGGCCCTTCTGCGAGGCGACGGCTTCGGCGAAGGCGGGTGAGGGGACCGCATCCCGCTTTGACAGCACGAAGAAGCGCGTGCGGTTGACCTCGGCGTCCTGCACCCCTTCCTTGATCGTCTCGAGGCCGTAGAGTTCGCCGGCAAAGCGGCTGGCGAGGGCTGCCGCCGCTCGGGGCCTTTCCTCCGCGATCATGCGCGCGGCGCCGGCAGTGTCGAAATAGGGCATGGGATCGAGGCGGTTGCGGGAGAGGAAACCCCTGCACTGTGAAAGGGCCTGCTCGTGCGAATACACCTGCCTGATATCGCGGTGGTCGGTACCGGGGAGGGTGAGGAGGCAGTGGGAGACCGGGAGGTCTATCGCCGCGACGATGCGCAGGTCTGCATAGACCAGGAGGGAGTTCACCTGGCCGACAAGTCCGCCCAGGGTGTTCTCGACCGGTACTATCCCGTAGTCGAACCAGCCGTCGCGGACCGACTGGAAGACGTCTGCGAAGTCGGGGCAGGGCATGGTGGCGAGGGTAGGGCTCCAGGCCCTGGCCGCGACCTCGCTCCAGGCGCCATGGGCGCCCTGGAAGCCGATGGTGGTGAGGCGCTGGGCCTGGATCGAGCAGCTCTCTTCCATGATCCTTGACCACAGGCCCCCCGAGAAATCCGGGGAAACCAGGGGCCGGAGCGGGCGCCTGGCGCGCTCGAGGACAGACTCCTCCCGGTCGGGGTCGCGGATGCCATCCGGCTTGAAGCTGCGGGACAGGAGGGCCTTTTCCATGCGCTCTTCGAGCAGGGAAAGGAGGCGTTCGTCGATGCGGTCGATGTCATTGCGAAGTTCTTCGAGGTTCATGGTCTCTCCCGGGAAGATTGTGCGAAATCATATGACTGGGAAGCGATGGACAGGTCGGCCAGGACGATGGCGAGGGAAGCCTCGAGGACCACCGCGGCGCGGAGGGCGATACAGGCATCGTGGCGGCCCTTGGCCTCCAGCGTCGTCATCCTGCCGCTCTCGAGGTCGATGGTCGTCTGGGGCAGGGCGATGGAGGAGGCGGGCTTCATGGCCACGCGG